>CAJOER010000071.1 GCA_905233805.1 uncultured Eubacterium sp.
CGGCCTTTGTAACCGCTCCCTGCTTTAAGACGGGAGATACAAGAATATCGCGCCCGAGCAGGTATTCATACGCCTCGTCATACGCCTGCTTTTCGTCGTAGTGGAAAAACAGCGGCCGTATAACCGGAAGTCCCGTTTCGGCGTTTTCCTTAACCGCATCTTTAATATACGGTTTAAGTTCGGTGTGGAGCTTTGCGCATTTTGCGCCGTGCTTTAAAACATTTTCACTCGCGTCGTGCTGTGCGTTAAGGTCGGGGTTAAGTCCCTCATGGCCTCTCATAACGGGTGAAAATGCGTTCATTTCGCACCATCTCATATAAAGCTCCTCGCTTCTTTTAAGATTGAAAAACGAGGTGTAGCCGCCTATATCGCTGTGAGATAGACCGAAGCCGCAGACTGAAAGCGAGAGCATTGCGGGAATAACCGACGGCAGACCGAAGTCTATTGAAAAATCGACGTGATTATCGCCGCACCACATCATGGTTGAATACTTCGGCGTATTCGTATATCCCGCTCTTGTAAAGAACATAATTTCCCCGAGCTTGCCCGCTTCCTCAACCGCCTCGCGGTTAATCTGCGCCCAGCGTGCAGGCCAGGTATTGTGAACAAGTTCGGCGTTTTCTCCGCTGAAAAGAACAGCGTCGGTGGGGAGATACTCACCGAAGTCAGCCATCCAGCCCGAAAGTCCGAGGTCAATCATATTCTTTTTAATAACGTTTTTAATCCACTCAACCGCGTCGGGGTTGGTAAAGTCAACCATAGCCGCGGGGAAAGTTGTTATAGTTACGTAGTAATCCTCACCGTCCTTATTCTTGACGGTATAGCCTTTTTCGCTCGCCTCTTTATAAAGCGGTTTTTCAACCGCAAGGAAGGGATTGATATAGCCGAGAACCTTAATCCCCTTTTCGCCGAGTTCCTTAATCTTTTTATCAAGGCCGGGATATAGTTCCTTATCCCATTCCCAGTTCCAGCAGAGCTGCTTGCCTACGGCGGTAACGCGCCTGCCTTCCCAGTCCTGAATCCATACGCCGTTAACGGGTATGCCGTGAGCGAGGGCGTTTTCAATCTTATCCATCATAATGTCTGTTCCGCCCTGAATTCCGAGGATATGGCCGTCATACACCCAGTCGGGGAGTTCAGGCTGCCTTCCGACAAGCTCGGTAAGATTATTCATAACCTCGGGGAAGGTATCGCCGAAGCCGATATAAAACGGAGCAATCTCATCCGTCTTTATTACGTGGCAGTTTTCACTTGTAAAATCAAACTCGCTCCTCGCGGTAGTCAGCGAGTGATAGAAATACCTGCGCGAACTTAAAAAGGTCGGCTGGGCGTAATAGGTTTCGTACTTATTAAAGGGCTGCTTTCTTGTGGTATTCTTAATCCCCGCAACCTGTCTTACAAGCTTTTTCGTAACCTGCGCGGCGTTGATATGCTCGGCAACCCAGACGTTTACGTTCTTGCCTCTGAGATTGAATTCCGAGAAAATCTCGCCCGAGCCGTAAACGCATTCGTCCTTTTCGGCGGGGAGAGTAAGCCACATTCTGTTGAACTCATCAAAGCCGTCAAAGGATACCCTGAGCCTTTTCTTATGCTCAATATCAATCTGGATATTGCCGAAGTTGGTTGTAATCAGCGCGCTTTCGTCGCTGTGGGCAATATCGGTTATTTTAACGTATTTTTTATTCGTGATTTTCTCTTTGATTTTAAACGAGCCGTGGCTCATTGAATAAGCGTTCTCGCCCTTGCCTACCATAATCGGCGCGGGCTTATATGTATCTATCGAATACACTGCCCTGCCGTTAATTTCAAGGTCAAGCTTTCTTCCGTTTAACACAAATTTAATCATAGTTACACCTCTAAAGTATTATTATATATAAAAACGCTCCCCATTGTCAATGAGAAACGTTTATTTTATAAATATTATTTGACAAGTGCAACTGCGTGTGCGGCTATTCCCTCTTCGCGCCCCGTAAATCCGAGCCCTTCTTCCGTGGTAGCTTTAACGCTGACGCGGGATACGTCCATACTGCAGGCAGAAGCGATATTCTCCCGCATTTTTTCAATATAGGACTTCATTTTCGGTTTCTGGGCGATTAAGGTTGAATCAATGTTTTCAATTTCATACCCTTCGTCTTTAACACGTTTTGCGACTGCTTCAAGGAGCTTGAGAGAGTCGGCGCCCTTCCACTTTTCGTCGGTATCGGGGAACATCCCGCCTATATCGCCGAGGGCGCACGCGCCGAGCAGAGCGTCCGAAATTGCGTGAAGAAGTACGTCCGCGTCGCTGTGGCCGAGGAGTCCCCTTTCATAAGGAATATCGACTCCGCCTATAATAAGTTTTCTGTTTTCAGTCAGTCTGTGAACGTCATATCCGTGGCCTATTCTCATTTTTCTTCACTCCTTACTATGCTTTCGCCGAGCGCTATATCGTCGGGCGTCGTAATCTTAATATTTGAATAATCTCCCGTTACCATTTTAACCTTTTCGCCGAAAAATTCAATAAGTGCGCAATCATCGGTGAAATCTTTTCCGCTTTCCTGCGCTTTTTTCATCGCCTTTTTGTAGAGTTCAAACTCGAAAATCTGCGGCGTCTGAACTGCAAAAAGCGTTGAACGCTCGGGGGTGTCGACTACGAAATTATCGCCGTCAATAATCTTAATCGTATCCTTGACGGGTACGCCGACCGCCGCGGCTTTATGTTCTTTCGCAGCGGCATAGGTATTAATAATATCCTCTTTTTTAATGAACGGTCTTGCGCCGTCGTGGATAATGATAAAGTCCGCTTCGTCAACCGTTTCAACAGCGTTTTTTACGCTTTCCTGACGGGTGGCGCCGCCGATAACAAAGGTTACCTTTTCATAGTTGAGGAGGTTGATATACGTATCAAGTTCCTCTTCCCTCGCGGTAACTATAATCTCGTCAATTATATCTAAATCAAGGAATGCCTCAACGCTTCTTTCAATCACGGTTTTACCCGCAACTTCAAGGAGCATTTTGTTTTTATCGCTTTTCATTCGCGTTCCCGAGCCTGCGCCGAGAATAATTGCGGTATTACTCAATTTCCTTAATCTCCTTTAATTCGTCTTCGTTAGGGGTGACGTATTCGGTATTGTAATTATCGTAAATAACCATACCCGGCTTTGCGCCGTTTGGCTTATAAACGTTTTTAACGGTGGTATAGTCTACCGCAACGTTTGACGAGGCGTGGGCCTTCGAATAAAACGCGGCGAGCATGGCGCCCTGTCTTATGAGTTTGTCTGTAAAGGGCTTCGCCTTGTCAGACACGGCGATTACATGGCTTCCCGCCGCCTCTTTTACGTGGAACCACATATCGTAATTCTTGGCGGTTTTAAGTGTGAGTTCGTCGTTTTGTACGTTATTGCGTCCGACGTAAACGGTATATCCCTCGTCGGTTATAAACTTCCTCGGCGGGAGTTTTTTGTCCCTGCTCTTTTTCTGTATGCGCCTTGAAAGAAATCCCGCTTTTGAAAGTTCTTCTTTAATGGCTGAAATCTTTCAAGATACACTGCCTCGTCCTCGGCCTGCTTAATAAAGGCGTTGAGTTTCTGCTCCGCAACCTGTTTTTTTCGGTATTCTTTATAGTATTTCTGCGCGTTCTGGGACGGAGTCAGAGTCGGGTCGGCAGGAATTCTGACAGTGTTATTACCGTCGTAGAAGTTCTCTAAATCATAAAACAGCGAGCCTTTTTCAAGGTTATATAGATTTGAATTTATAAGGTCGCCGTAGACTTTGAGAATCTCTTTTCCCTTGCACTCTTCAAGCTCGTTTTTACGGTTTATCGCCTTTCTTACGGCGCGCTCCTGAAGGGTTGTGAGAAGTCTGAAAAGGTCGTTGCTGCGCTGCCTGATTCTTTCAATTCTGACCTGCTCATAGTAGAAATAATCAACAAGCTTTGAGCAGGTATCAAAGCGTTTTATTTCGCATAAATCGCCGTACTGTTTCGGAGTGAAAAATGTAAAGTCTTTGGGCTTGTCAATGATAACGGCGGAGGGTTCGGGGCTTGCAATTTTATCGCGGAGTTCATAAAGTCCCATACCGCTTTCAAGCTCCCTTGCAACTATCGGCGATATACCCTGCAATACCTCCTGAGCCGCCTTTGACTTTTTCATATCAAGCGAGGTTATCGCCTTATCGATATCAACGATTCTGTCGTTTAATATATTCATTTTTTTCTGCTGAGGCGGAAGCTCGTATCTCAGTCCGGGCAGTACCTCGCGCACGCTCGACTTGCTTTCGTCGATACGCTTTACGCACTCTACTATTATCCCCTCTTCGTTTACAAGGATAATATTGCTGTGGCGTCCCATAATTTCAATTATAAGCTTATATAAAACGGGGTCACCGAGTTCGTTTTGCGCGTCAAATACGAGATTGAGAATTCTTTCAAATCCGTCCTGCTCAACGGCTTTGAGCTTTGCGCCCGAAAGGAGTTTTCTGAGCAACATAGTCAGCATCGGAGGCTGCTTCGGGTTTTCAAAGCGAGAGTCGGTAAGATGTATTCTCGCGCTTTCGGCACGGGCGGAAAGCATAAGTTTTTTCACTCCGTCAAAGGTTCTGAACGTAAGAAGAAGCTCGTCGCGCGAGGGCTGATAAATCTTATCAACTCTTGCGCCGAGCAGTTCAGTTTCTATTTCTTTTTTTAAGAGTGAAAGAAATATTCCGTCAAGTGCCATACAGTTTTCCTTAAACAGATTTTATCGGGTTTTCAACGGGCGCAACAATAAATTCAACGTCCGTAAATGTTTTTTCAAGTTTATCTTTGAGCATAAGAAACGCGGCGTTTTCGGTTTCAAAATGGCCTGCCGAGATAACGGCGCGTCCCTCCTGCGCAGCGTCAAGCATAGTGTGATATTTCATATCGCCCGTAATAAAGCAATCCGCCTCTTCAAGGGCTGAAAACATATAATCCTGGCATCCGCCTCCGCCGAGCGCAACAGTTTTAACGGGCTTTTCCGTATCGGTATAGCGGATACCTGCACAGCCGAGAGTATCGCTTACAAACTCGGCAAAATCGTCAATGCTCATTTCGCCCTCAAGTTCACCCTTTACAATCAGGCCGTCGCCGATATGAGAGGTGTTTTTAAGATTCAGAAGAGAGGCAAGATTATCGTTTATTCCGCCCTCGGCAAAATCTAAATTAGTATGGGCGCAAAGCGCAGAAATGCCTGAATTTACAAGGGTATACACGGCGCTTCCTTTAATAACCGTTTTAACGTCGCCGAGGATTACCGGGTGATGAGTCAATACAAGTTCAGCGCCTACTTCCTTTGCAAAGGAGGAAACCTCTTTTGTGCAGTCAAGCGCCATAACGCATTTTTTTACCTCTTGTCTGAAATCGCCGACAAGATGCCCGGAATTATCCCATTCTTCCTGAGTATCGTAAGGGGCGAATGAATTAATATAATCATAAATATTTTTAACTGTTGTCATTGATTTTCTCCTCAATTATATTTCTTAATGCGGAATAATCCGCTCCGCTTTTTTCCTTGTTTTTAAGGTAGTTCAGAAGGTGAATAAAATATTCTTTATCCGAAAAATCTTTAATTTTACCCAAGAAAATACTTTCGTCGCTTACTTCGGTATTATCCCCCGTATAACAGGCGTCAAAAACGCTGTAATGATGCTCGGAATCGGATACAACGATATCGTTTTTTAGTCATGGGATTGATAATCAGATGCTTTGATTTTATATAAGCGCACCTTGAAAGAATATCGGCAATAAGCTCGCCGCCCATACCCGCAATTAAAGCGTCGTCAAAGTCGTCGGAAGCTATATTCTCAAATCCGTCGGAAAGCACGCATTTTATTTTGTTTTCAAGATTGTACTGAGCCACGAGCGCCTTGCATGAGTTCAGCGGCTTTTCATTAATATCGCAGGCAACGGCGCTTTTGATATATCCCTTTTCACAGAGATAAACGGGTATATAGCCGTGGTCGCAGCCTATATCGGCAAGGGAGGCGCCCTCCCTGACCAGTTTTGCGCAGGCGCTCAGCCTTTCGGACAGTTTAAGCATAATACATTCCTCTTATTTATTAGAGTATATTATACATTAAATATTAAATGTTTGCAAGTTTTATGAAACTGTGATATACTCAAATCGGTGATAATTATGGACGAAAAAAACATAGAAAAACTCAGCGAAAACGAAATTGACCCGCGACTTCATTTCGACGCTTTAATGGGCGGCGTAAAGGACGGCGGGCTTAGAAGCGTTAATTCAATTTACCTTACGGTTTGCTATATAGTTGAAAACATTAACGGCAAGGTTACAAAGGAAGTTATTCCTCAGGCTATGAGCGAGGGCGGACTCGCTAATTATTTTGAAGTCACCGACGCTATCGGGAAGCTGATAAAAAGCGGAACGCTTATTGAAAATGAGGACGGCGTATTAAGCCTTAACAAAAATACGCGCGCGGACATTGAGCTTGTTGAAAAGGACCTGCCTTATACGGTAAGGGAGCGCAGTATACGCCTTGTTCAGAAAATCATAGCCAAGGAAAAATACAGACGTGAAAACGAGGCTGAAATTTCAAAAAATGAAAACGGATATGACGTTATTCTCAACATAAGCGACGGCGATACCGAATATATGAGACTTAAACTTTTCGCCTCAACCGTTGAACAGGCTGAAATGATAAAAGAAAAGTTTCTTACTGACCCCGCAAAAGTATATGAGGCGGTTATCAGCGGAATATTCCAGAACGAAGAATAGGTGAAAATATTTTGGCATTAATCACGGTTTTAACCGCGCTTCCTTTTACTGCGCTTGCAGCAGAAAAGCCCGTAATCTCCGTTACCGAAAAAGGACTCGACTATGCAGACATTACGTGGAGCATTGACAACGAGGAAAACTACGGTAATGTAATCGTTGAAAAAAGCGTCGATAACAAGACCTGGAAAAAGACAAGCGATTTTTACACTTATGAAAACACCGTATCTGTTACGCTCACCGCGAAAAAGGCGTTATATTACAGGATAAAGCTATATAATACTGTTCTCGGGACATATACGAGCCCGTCAAAATCGGTTTTACTCTACTCCAACCTCGGCGAAGCGCTCGAAACATACGGATGTTACTGCTCAACGTCGCCGAAAAAAGCGGTGCTTTATCTGTCACTTAGCAAGAATAATAAAGACTACATTAACGGTTTTAAGATTTATAAATCCGTAAACGGCGGAAAATATAAGTATGTGAAAAAGCTTTCCGTTTCCGATTACAAAACCAAGGAAAAGTATTCGTACACATACAAAGTTCCGACCGACGCGCCTTCAAAAAACGGATACCTTGTAAAATTCAAGGTATATCCTTACTTCGTTTATAAGGGAAAGACGTATCAGTATAAAAAACTTGATACAATCAACGCAACTTATACGGGCGAAGGTCTTGTAAATATCAAAACAGAAAAAGACAAGGTTGTATTAAACCTGAAAAAACTCGGCAGCGCTAAATACAAAATCAGTTATACGCCGTATAATATTAAAAAGAAAAAGTACGGAAAAACCAAAACTGTTAAGACCTCCGAGAAAAAGTATACAATCAAAAACAAATCGAAAAATACGAAGCTTGATTTTGAAATTATGCCCTGCTGGGGCGCGGATACGGGCGAGGCGGTTTATCTTTCAAGCCACGACGGTATTGCGCTTCTTTCCGGCGCTCCGAAAGTAAAAGTTAAAAAGATTAAAATCATAAACGTTAAGAAAAAGAAATCAAAACTCTACCGCACCGAAACGCTAACGGACAAGGATAAAAAGATAATTAAAGAATTCTTTTATAATAAGTATAAGGGAAAGAATCCGTCAAGGGCTGAAATGGCTGAGTACGCGTTTAACTGGATTCACTACAAAGTTAAATACGACTATAAGTATACCTGCGGCAACCTTTCCTATACAGAGGCAATCTTCAAAAAGAGGAAAGGACAGTGCCGGCAATATAACGGCGCTATGGCAAAGGTCCTTGCCTACCTCGGGTATGAATCAAGAATAATTTACGGAACCAGGAAAAGCGGCACTCAGCATTTCTGGTGCGAGGTAAAGCTGGGCGGAAGATGGTATCTTGTTGAAACCGGAAACGAAGACAAAAACAGCGACTGGCAGCATTTTGTTACGCTTTACGACGACGGACTCGGCTACGTAAAAAATAAAAAAGCCGCAAAAGATTAGAATAGTTTTAAGGACGCTGAAAAATTCGGCGTCCTTTTAATTTTCATTTAAGGTTTCGGGGTTATAGTTTAGTCAAGCTAAGAGCTTAGCAAAGCACAAACTATACGAAAGGAAGGAACTTTTATGAAAAGAAACGTTAAAAACATTATTATGATAGGTATGGCGATTGTAATGATAGGAACAAGCGCAATTACTTGCAGATATGCCGAAACGCAGAGCAGAGGTTTTAACTCTCCCCCGAGCTTTTCTCAGAGCGAAAACGGCAGCAGACAGTTTACTCCCCCGCAGGGAGGCTTCCCCGGAGGCTCGCAAAACGGCAACAGTAACCAGCAGCCGCCCGAGTTCCCCGGAAACGGTAACAGCAGCGAGATGCCCGAATTACCCGACGGCAATAACAACGCTCAGTCTCAGGACAACAGCGAAGAAAAAAGCGAAAACAACAGCTCGTCAAATACGTCAGTTGAAACGGCTCAGTCCTCAGGCGAAATGAATTCAATGCGCGCTATGCCTTCAATGAAAAAGCAAAGTAACGTTTTATCAATTCTCTGCTACGCGTTTATGGCAGTTCAGCTTGCAATACTGCTTATGATTATTGCATATCTCATTGTATCAAAGTTCAACAAACTTAGTTACAATCAGGTATTCGGCGCAAATAAAAAAGAATAAAAAAAGCGGAGCGCTGCTCCGCTTTTTTACTGCGTTAATCCGTTTTCGTATTCTTCTCTCAATTCGGGTTTTACGTTATCTTTAAGCAGATTGAGTTTAAGTATCAGTCTGCTTTTCATATAGTCATAAGTCATAAAATCGCCCGCAATTATATTTGCAGATTCAAGATAAAACGGGTTTTCTTCAATTCCTTTGATAATATCGGGAAAATACTGTCTTAAATCCTTGTCGAGTTTTACGGGAGGGGTAATACCTATTTCGGTGCCGAGGTTCGGAGTCTGCTGAGTCTGAAACCAGTAAAGCCCGTCGGTTTTATAATCATCAAAGAACCTGAGCGTTTCGCCTGCAAAGCGTTCAGCCTTCGCGCCGTTTACGTCCTTTTCCCACGGAAGAAGAACTTTGCAGTCCCTTGAAAACTTGTAGTCCTCATTGTCGTTAATGAGGATATATCTCTTCCCCGCTTTTCTTATATCGCCTACGGTTACCTCGCTGATATCGCCGAAGTCGTAATAGGCGTATTTTTCAGGCTCAATATACTTTTCAAGAAGGGCGTCAACCTTATCTTTATCCGCCTTGTATTTAAGGGTAATCGGCCCGAATTTCTGGTCATAATACTCCCTTATATCAAGCAGAAGAATCTCGCTGTCATTACTCTCGAGCATACGCTTAATATCTTTGAGCGCGTTTTCAAAAAGGTCGCCCTTGCTGATTCCGTGAGCGAGGACAATCTCCCCTTTTCTGTTAGTGTTTAGTCTTAAACAGTACTGCCTCATACCGTATTCAAACTGGGTAAAAAGATTGTCCTTCTGGCACTCGGCCATAACCTTCATACCGTAGGAGCCCGCGTTGTGCGCGCCGGGAATTACAAGCGAGGTGAGTTTAACCTCGTCTTTTATATATGACATCCATTTATCGTAAATCACACTTTTCCCCCCTAATCTCTGTAATCGTGGACGTTTACCGCGTCCGCGTTAAGATACTGTTCTTTATCGTCGCCCGAAAGCGTACCGTAGGAATCCCTTATCTGGTCGTTCATATCCGAGTCCTCGCTCGGGCAGTAATATGAATAGCCGATAAGCTTTGTAGACGTGCCGCCGTTGTGAACATAGTATTTATTGTCAGCCTCGTTGCTTTCCTTAACGCTTTTGCTTGCGGTGATATACGAGGTCCTCCAGTTCATGGCTGAGGTTCTTATTTCCTGCTTTGTATATTCCCCGCCGAAGCGGTTGAATATTCTTGTACTGCCGTAAAGGTTAAACTTCGTTGTCATATTGTAGCGCGTGGCCTTATATGCGTCAACATACCTGAAAACGAACCTTGAACCGCAGTAAATATCACAGTCGTAAAGGTTCACTTCTTTCGGCTGAACGTAACCGCATTTCGCCGAAAGTGACGAGCGCGACATATTATCGAGCATTTCATATCCGCACGACGGCTCATTACCTATAATGCAGTTATACATATTAATAACGTCGGTATTTTCGCTGCTGTACTGACAGCCGAAATAGAGTCCCCACGCGTCGGCGGAGTCGCTTGCGTTACCCGTATCGGTAAGCTGCGCCTTAGTGTAAAGCTCACGGTTTGCGATTTTAAAGGTCGCGCCTCTTACGGTAGTATTTCCCGCAAGATAGCCCGAGTGAGCAACCGAGGTATAGGTTCCGCCGTTAAGATTATAAGTACCCTTTCTAACAAGAATACCGGAAAGTTTTCCGTATGAAATAAGCGGGTGTTCTTCATTTCCCGTTACGGTGATATTCTGAGCGTATCGGTTACTGCCGTCGTAACCGTTAAGGAAAATTCCAACGCCGTCCGTTGCATTATTAGTCTGCTCAGCGAAGATTTCTCCTCCGGTAATACACGCGCATTTTCCGTATATGCTGACGCCTCTCGCGGGACCTGACGCGTTTATAACTCTCACCTTTGCGTCGGTCAAGTTAAATTCCCCGTCCTTATTGACTCTCGAATCGTTAATACCGTACTGAGTCGAGGTATTATTAGTTATTACGGTAACCTCGGGGTTTTCAATATTGACGTTTTGTTCGCCGCTTACATTAACGGTTTTAATTCCGTTTGCGCTGCCTTTGAATGTGTTATCGCAGTTAATATTAACCTTGCAGTTTTTATTATTCTGAGTTAACGTGCTGTCCTTGATTCCGTATATTGCCGAAGCCTTTTCAAGCGAAATGTTCACCCTGACGTTTTCAATATCGGAGGAATTCTGCTTTGAGGTTCCGTTCAACGTCACGCCGAGGTATTCAAGCGAATTGCTTCCCACGCCGCTTAGATTAATTACCAGTTTTTTCAGTTCGGTATTAATCGCGCTTGAAAAGATTACGTTGGTAGTGGAGCGCGCGTAATTAATATCGCTGTTAAACGTAACCCCGCTGATTTTCAACGTTCCGTCGCTGTTCGCCGCGGGAGAGTAAACCGAATAAGCGCCGTTGAGGGTGTTAACGGTTCCGTTTGAAAGAGTAAAATCGGCGTTTGCGGTAATATATTTACCGTCGGCAAAAGTAACTGCGTGCTTTCTGAGATTAATTGAAACGTTACTGCCGAACGCGACGCTTTCGCTTTCCTCGGAATTATCAAACATTTCAATATAATCCGTGCCGTTTTCAGAATACATAAGGCATACGGCGTTTGCCTCTTCGCACGGCTGTGCCTGCGAAGCGCTGTAAAGCGAGTCGTAATACGTAACCTGTGCGCCCTCGGGAACGAAGGGGGTTTCATATCTTAATTCTTCAGGCAGTTCAATTTCCGTTCTGAAATTAAAATCGTTAATCTTTTCGCTGTCGGGATTTTCAACTATCTGCGGCAACATATCAATTAACGGGTTAAAAGAACTTTTTTCGGCTTTAACGGTTTTAAAGCGGACGGACGACCACTTTCCGTAGCGGTATTTGCCGTTTTCTTTAAGGCGCGCCCTTACGCGTACATAATACCTTTTAAGATAAGGTAGGTTTTTGATTTTATACTTTTTACCTTTAACTGTAACGGACTTTGCTTTTTTGAATTTCTTATTCTTCGAGTACTGAAGCTGATAGGACTTTGCGCCTTTAACCTTTTTCCATTTTACTTCAAGGTTACCCTTTCCCGCTTTTAAGCTGACGGAAGGCGCGTCTGAATAAGCCGCAGCCGCGGCAGTAACGCACGGCGCAGCAGCAAGCATTAATATGAGAGATAACATGAGCGGCAATACCCGCTTAAATATACATCTTTTCATACTAAGCACAACCTTAAAAGTTCTACAGTTTTAGAATAACACTTTTTATACAGATTTTCAAGTAAATACCGATATGCGCAGTCATATTCCCGTTTATCAAATCATTTGACAGTGCCGCTTCATAATGATATAATTTTTTCATAGGAAAAAAGTGGATTGAGGTGAGGTTATGGCTGAAAAACTGTCCGTAGGCGAGCGAATAAAAAAAGCCGTCGGCATTGAGGGACAGACGGGCGAAGTTATACGCCCTATGCTCGCATATAACGCTACTAATATTTCAACAAGCGGCGCGGGCTATTTTTT
>CAJOER010000072.1:0-5665 GCA_905233805.1 uncultured Eubacterium sp.
GATATGAGCATTCCTGATATTGCACATATAACGGATGAGATTGCCGAAAATATCGTAACGCTTTTGAAATTCTTTAATATACTCATGGCAGAGAGCGCGGGGAATATCACAAGCGCCGATATAAGCAGCGAACCTACAAGATTCATGGAAAGCACTATTATCACTGCGATCATTACCGCAATGATAAAGTTATAGGCATCGGCTTTTACACCTGTAGCCTTTGCAAAATCCTCATCAAAAGTAACCGCAAATATCTTGTTGTACATAAAAAGAAATAATGCCACAACAATGATCGACAACACCACACATACCATAACTTCCGACATCGTAAGTGTAAGTATAGACATCGAACCAAACAATGTACTGCACACATCTCCCGAAAGATTCGCGGAGGTTGAAAATTTATTTACGATAAGATAACCAAATGCCAACGCTCCGACAGAGATCATCGCAATTGCGGCATCGCCCTTTATCTTTGCGTTATTTCCGCTCCTTAAAAGGAAAACGGCACAGATAACGGTTATCGGCAAAATAACGGCGGTCTGGTTTGCAATCTTTAGTACAGTTGCAATCGCCATCGCTCCGAAAGCAACGTGCGAAAGTCCGTCTCCAATAAACGAATATCTCTTAAGAACAAGTGTCACTCCTAGAAGCGACGACGACAGTGCTATAAGCGTTCCTACTATAAATGCATAAACAACAAACGGATATTGGAAGTATTCCACTAACTTCTCTATCATGCAAGCTCGCCTCCTTCCATATTCATAAAGAACTTTCCGACATTACTCGATACATACTCATCCTTGGTGCCAAAAAACAAAGTTTTCCCGATATGAAGTATGTGGCTTGCATACTTAACGGCAGCGGCTATATCATGCGATACCATGATTATCGTAACTCCGCTGTCATTCAGTTCTTTTATAAGTTCGGCGGCGAATACCTCGGTTTCGTGCGAGGCGGTGCCGTTGCCGATAGCGAACATTTTTACATTATACTTTTTAACGAGTGCGCTGATTTTCTTTTTCGCCTCTTCAATCTTACTGTGAGGCGGAGCGGGATAGATAACGCCCGTGTCAAGCACCTTGCCCGTACCGTCGATTACCGCTACTTTACAGCCCGTTCTGTATCCGGGGTCAAGCCCGATAGTGACGTTGCCTTTAACAGGAGGCTGCATTAAAAGCTGCCTCGTGTTTTCGGCGAATACTTTTATCGATTTTTCGCACGCGCCGTCGGTAAGCTCGTTTCTTATATCCCTTTCGATAGAGGGGAAGATAAGGCGCGTATACGCGTCGTCAATCGCCTCGATTACCTCGTCGGTAGCCGAGGTGTTGTTTTTGCAGTAAATATTGTAAAGAAGGTCGGTTGCAACCGTCTTGTCAAAGTCGATTGATACTTTGAGAAATCCCTCTTTTTCGCCTCTGTTTACGGCGAGAACGCGGTGCCTTGCAACCTTGCTTACAGGCTCGCTGTATTCTTTATACATCTCATATACGCCGAGTTCTTCCTGTGCGCCCTTAACGTTCAGAATGCCCTGCGATTTAACGGCATAGCGTATGAGCTTTCTGCCCTTCGGGTCGTCGGATACGGTTTCGGCAATAATATCCCTTGCGCCCTGTAGCGCGTCCTCAACGGTTTCAACCTCTTCGCTGAGATAATCCTGAGCCATAATCTCGGGAGAGGGAGCGCCTTTTTCCTGGGCGAGAATTGAATCCGCAAGTCCCTGAAGTCCCTTCGCCTTTGCAACCGAAGCCCTTGTTTTTCTTTTCGGTCTGAACGGACGGTAAATGTCCTCAAGCTCGGTCATAGTCTTTGCGTTTTCAATGGACTTCATTATCTCGTCGGTCATAAGCTCCTGCTCGGTGATTGAAGAGATAACCTTTTCCTTTTGTTCTTCAAGGTTTCTAAGGTAGTTAAGACGGTCGTTCATCTCACGCAGAAGCTGGTCGTCAAGCGAGCCGGTCGCCTCTTTACGGTAACGCGCGATAAAGGGGATAGTGTTATCGGCGTCAATTAAATCAACCGTATTTTTTACCTGCCACGCCTTGAGATTGAATTCGTTTTCAAGCTGTTTTAAAATGTCCATAAATTTTTTCCTTTACAAAAGAGTAAATCTATTCTATCAAATTTTGAACAATTTTTCAATATATATTGAATTATTTATTTTTTCGTTGACAAAATATACTATATATGCGATAATTTATGTGCTAAACTATAAACCATACTTTATGAAACGGAGATTATTATATGTGCGGAATTATCGGTTATACCGGTTACAGCGAAGCAAGGGGAATTCTTTTAAAAGGACTTAAAACCCTTGAATACAGAGGATATGATAGCGCGGGTATCGCTGTTTATCATCCCGATTTTAACGAAAACCTTGTAACTAAATGCGAGGGACGAGTTGAAAAACTTATGGAAAAAACGTCCGACGTCAAGGGCGTGTGCGGAATAGGCCATACGCGCTGGGCCACCCACGGCGGAGTCTGCGACGCAAACTCGCACCCTCATAAGTTCGGCGCCGTTACCCTCGTTCATAACGGAATTATTGAAAACTATGCCGCTATTACAAATCAGCTCGGTATAGCTTCAAAACTCCGCTCCCAGACCGACTCCGAGGTCGTTGCCGCTCTTATCGACTACTACTATGACGGCGACCCGAGGAAGGCTATTATCAGCGCGGTTAAGGAACTCAGCGGAACCTTCGGCCTTGCAATTATGTTTGACGATATTCCAAACGAAATCTTTGCCGTAAGAAACGTATCCCCGATTATCTGCTGCCAGAATGAGGACGGCGTATATATCGCGTCGGATATTATGGCAATCGGCGAGTACAGCGAAGATTACTTCGTTCTTCCCGAGTTCTCGGTTGCGCATATCACGAAGGACAGCATTGATATAGTCGACTTCAACGGAAACGAGATTAAACCCGATATGCTTAAACTCGACTGGGATATCAAAAACAGCGGTAAAAAGGGCTATCCTTTTTATATGGAAAAGGAAATAATGGAGCAGCCCGAGGTTATTACAAAGACTATTGAAACAAGAATTAAGGACGGCAAGCCTGACTTTACCGAGGAAAAGGTTGACGACAGTATATTCACCGAGTGCGATAATATCACCGTTATCGCCTGCGGTACGGCTATGCACGCGGGACTTATAGGTAAACACCTGATTGAAAAGACCTGCGGAGTTCCCGTTACCGTAAATATGGCGAGCGAATATATGTATAACGAGCCTATTATTAATGACAAGACTCTTGTTATCTGTGTTTCTCAGAGCGGTGAAACGATTGACACGCTTGAAGCGCTTAAATACGCAAGGCGCCGCGGCGCAAGGTCGCTTTCAATAGTAAACGTAAAAGGCTCGACTATCGCAAGAGAGAGCGAAAACGTTATTTATACCAACGCAGGTCCCGAAATTGCGGTTGCCTCAACGAAGGCTTATACAACTCAGGTTTCCGTTTTCTATCTCATTACCGCAAAAATGGCATACCTGAGAGGTAAGATAAACGAAGAAGAGTGCGCGCATTTTTGCTCTCAGCTTCTTCAGGTTCCTTCGGCGGTAAGCAACGTTCTTGAAAGAAGAACCGATATCCATAAGCTTTCAAAGGGAATTCTCACAGCGGAGCATACCTTTATGATAGGCAGGGGACTTGATTATCCCTCGCTTCTTGAAGCGTCGCTCAAGCTTAAGGAAATCTCGTATATTCATTCGGAGGCGTTTGCGTCGGGCGAACTGAAACACGGTACTATCGCGCTTATTACCGACGCTACTCCCGTTATTGCGCTTCTCACTCAGGAAAAACTTATGAGCAAACAGGTTTCAAATATCCGCGAGGTGCAGTCGCGCGGCGCGCAGGTAATTACCTTTATACGCTCCTCGCTTGTATCAAAGGACGTAAACTGCTCGTTTGAACTTCCCGATTTGGACGATGACTTTATGGCAATACCTTCTGTAGTTGCTATGCAGCTTCTTGCCTATTACGTTTCAAGCGATAAGGGACTTGATGTTGACAAGCCGAGAAATCTTGCAAAGGTTGTAACGGTTGAATAATACATTTTGTGCCGTACGGTTTGGATTTTGACAAGCATTTTTCTTGACAATAAACCGTAAAAAAACTATAATGTTCCCGGAGGGAAAGTTGATGAAATACGGAATTATTTACAGGCGGACAACTAAGAATATCGGCGACGATGTTCAGTCCTACGCTCAGCTTCAGTGGCTGCCGAGCCTCGATTATCTTGTAGATATTGAAGAACTCGACGCATTTAAGTCGGATAACGACGAACCCGTTGCGACTATTATGAGTTCATGGTATATGTGGCAGAAGTGGAACTGGCCGCCTTCAAAGGATATTTATCCGCTTTGGGTAGGTTTCCATTATAACGATATCCAGAGAGGCAGACCGAGAGGAATGCCGAGTAAGTGGGAATACGTTGATAACGGTCCCGGTCATGAGTATCTTAAAAAATACGAGCCGATTGGCTGCCGCGATTACTATACTCAGGCGCGTATGGACGAGCTTGGAATTAAGAATTACTTTTCGGGATGTATCACCCTTACCCTTAAAAAGCGTAAGATAGTTAAGCCCGAAAGAGAATACATAGTAATTAACGGCGTTGCAAAGCCTGTTGAAAAAGCAATTAAAAAGCAGCTTGAAGGTTCCGGCATTGATATTAAGGTTCTTGCGCCTACGCGCCCTGAGCCGTCAACCGATATGCCGTGGGCTGAAAGGCAGGCTCAGGTTGAAGAAATGCTCGACCTTTATCAGAACGCAAAATGCGTTATTACGTTCAGGCTTCACTGTGCTCTTCCGTCACTTGCCCTCGGAACTCCCGTTCTTCTTGTAAGAAAGAGCTTTAAATCCGTAAGATTCAAGCCTTATTCAGACTGGCTTCACCACGCTTTCGACACGGAAGTTATAGAAGGAAAATATAAAGACTGGTTCCTCAATCCTCCCGCTAATCCGGATGATTATCTTGAAACCCGTCACGCGCTTGAAAAGACTGTCAGCGAGTTCCTTGAAAAGGCTAAAAACGAAACGAGAAAAGCAAGCGAGCTTGACCGTCTTAAAATTGACCCTGACGAGCTTATGAAGTGGCAGCATGCCCGTATGAAAGAAACTCTTCACTCGTATCACATTGAAAGCCAGATTGACCTTGGCGAAATGAACAGACTTAAAAGAAAAGTCGCTAACTGTGAGAATAAAATAAGCGAGTACGAGAATAAGCTTGCCGAAATGAATAAAGTCAAGGAAGAGAATAAAATGTACAGAAGCGTTGTTTCTTATTCGTTTGCTTCCTTCCTTTACAGATTAAGAAAAAGCTTAGGCAGGATAAAACGTAAAATCTTTAAGTAATCAATAAGGGCGGTTTTCCGCCCTTATTTAAATTTGACGGAGCAGGATATGAAATATTTATTTGTTTATTTTACGGGGAACGAACCCGAAGAGGAGCGGATTTGTTTTGCCGTCAGCGAGGACGGAAAGCATTTTAAGCCCCTCAATAATAACAAGCCGGTTATAACGCAGACCAAGGGCACTCTGTGCTGCCGCGACCCGTTTATTCTCCGCAACGTTAACGGCGGTTATTATATTATTGCTACAGATATAAAATCCTCCGACGGCTGGTGCTCAAACCACGGCGTTATAAGCTGGCACAGCGAC
>CAJOER010000072.1:5696-11321 GCA_905233805.1 uncultured Eubacterium sp.
CCCGAGGCGATTTATGACAGTGAAAATGAAGCTTACTTCGTTTATTTTTCAACCTATAACATAGGGAGCGATCTGCCTCTTTCAATATGGTACTGCTATACAAAGGACTTTAAAACCTATTCAAATCCCGCGCCTCTTTTCGCTCCTTCAAACGGCCTTGACGCCATTGACGCCGATATTACGGAAAAAGACGGAAAATATTATATGTACTATAAAGACGAGTGCAATAAAACCGTCTGTCTTGTCACGGCTGACAGGCTTGAAGGCCCGTACACGGAATACGAAAACAACCGCGTTGCGCTTACTGATAAAAACGTTGAGGGCTGCTGTATGTACCGCCTTGACGACGGCACGTACATGTTAATTATGGATATGTATTCCGACGGAAAATATCTTATGCAGAAAACGCGCGATATGTTCAATTTTGAAATTGAGGAGGACTGCGATTTGTCCTTCGGCGCAAGGCACGGCTCTATGCTGAGAATTACCGACGAAGAGTACGGCAGGCTTGTAAAAGAATTCGGAATTTGAAAAAAATCTTGACAAATTTTGACTCTTGTGATAATATGGTCTAAACCGATGAGGAAGGGTAAGTAAATTCCTTAAATCCTTGCAAAGAGAGCCGCAGGCGGTGGGATTGCGGCGAAGGGTACCGAATTGAATGGACTTCTGAGGGCGAACTGAAAGGTAACGAGTAGGTGAGACGGAGGTGACTCTCCGTAATTAAAGGTCAGCATATGATAGTATGCACAGAGTGGGCGTGAAAACGTCAAGCAGGGTGGCACCACAGGATTTTTCAATCTTGTCCCGGCATTTGCGGGGGCAAGATTTTTTATTTGTTCCCGAAGAAAATTGCCAGAAAAAATAATTTTTAAGGAGGACAAAATCATGGCAGAAAACAAAATTCCCTACAAAATCTATCTTGAAGAAGACGAGATGCCCAAAGCATGGTACAACGTCCGCGCGGACATGAAAAACAAACCCGCTCCGCTTCTTAATCCCGGTACGCATCAGCCGATGACGGCCGAGGAACTCGGCGGCGTATTCTGCGCCGACCTTGTTGAGCAGGAACTTGACAACGATACCGCTTATGTTGAAATCCCGCAGGAAATCAGAGATTTCTATAAGATGTACCGTCCGTCTCCGCTTGTACGTGCTTACTGTCTTGAAGAAAAACTTCAGACACCCGCAAAGATTTACTACAAATTCGAGGGTAACAACACCTCGGGTTCGCATAAGCTCAATTCGGCTATTGCTCAGGCTTACTATGCTAAGAAGCAGGGCTTAAAGGGCGTAACTACCGAAACCGGTGCAGGCCAGTGGGGCACGGCTCTTTCAATGGCTTGCGCATATCTCGGACTTGACTGTAAAGTATATATGGTTAAGGTTTCCTATGAGCAGAAACCGTTCAGACGCGAGGTTATGAGAGTTTACGGCGCTTCCGTTACTCCTTCTCCGTCAATGTCAACCGAAATCGGTAAGAAGATTAACGCCGAACATCCCGGTACAACCGGTTCTCTCGGCTGCGCTATTTCAGAGGCAGTTGAGGACGCAGTAACACACGAGGGTTACAGATACGTTCTCGGCTCCGTACTTAATCAGGTACTCCTTCATCAGTCCGTTATTGGCCTTGAAACGAAGGCGGCTCTTGATAAGTACAACGTTAAGCCCGACATTATTATCGGCTGGCGGTTCAAACCTCGGCGGTCTTATCTCTCCCTTTATGGGCGAAAAGCTCAGAGGTGAAGCTGATTACAGAATTATCGCCGTTGAACCCGCAAGCTGCCCGAGCTTTACAAGAGGTAAGTTTGCTTACGATTTCTGTGATACGGGTATGGTATGTCCGCTCGCTAAGATGTACACTCTCGGCGCAGACTTCATTCCGTCAGCCAACCACGCAGGCGGCTTAAGATACCACGGTATGAGCCCCGTTCTTTCCCAGCTTTATCACGACGGTCTTATGGAAGCGGTAACTGCCGTTCAGACCGACGTATTCGCGGCGGCTGAAACCTTCGCAAGAGTAGAGGGCATTTTACCCGCTCCCGAAAGCTCACACGCAATCAAGGTTGCTATCGACGAGGCGCTTAAGTGTAAGGAAACAGGCGAAGAAAAGACTATCGTATTCGGTCTTACCGGTACGGGCTACTTCGATATGGTTGCTTATGAAAAGTTCCACGAGGGCAAAATGGACGACTATATTCCTACCGACGAGGAACTCGCTCAGTACGCAGCAAAGCTTCCCAAAATCGATTAATTAATTATTATAAGGGAGGGCATAACGCTCTCCCTTATTGATTTAGAAGTTAATTGGTGTTATAATAACTTCGGTGATATAAATGAAAAAAATATTATCAGTAACGCTATCGTTATCATTTATTATATGTGTTAATATTTTTCCTTTTTCTGCAAAAGCGGAAAGCCCAAAACTGATTATTCACTGGTCTTCAGTTGATGGCGTTGACCTTGTGGAACCGCTTGCTTTTGAAGCGGATTCATCAGATAAGACCGTCAAAGAAATACTTCAAGAAAAAGGAAAGCAATACAGCGACGAATTCTTTAAAATGGAAGGTTATACTGACCTTGGTTTTCGTATGCCCGAACCGATTACTAACTATAATAATTACACTCAGCTTATAGTATTATCCGCCGAACTTAAAAACAGAGTGATAGGAGAAAATGACCTAAATATTTACTGTATGATGTTTAAAAATACCGAGTCGGCAAGTGTGGAAGTAAAGAATCCAATATGCGGTATTTCTACTACAATTGACAAAATATACGATGATAAATACGATAATGGGTATTATTATGATTATTGTACTCAGAGTAATTATCCGCACGCGACTATACCGAATGGTGTCAACTATCATCTTGTCAGTGCAGATGAAGCCGGAGTTAACGGTGCTTACTGGTCGGCAGAAGCAGCTTTACATACCGGACCGTTTATTGGTACTTTTGAAGGCGGAAAGCAATACGCTGCTATTGTTTATCTTGTATCAGATTTTGGGTATCTTATAGACAATGAGAACGGTCAATTTTTTGTAAACGGTGTTTCAGTAAAGGATTCATTTGGAAAACGTGGAACTTTCTGTGGAATAGTATCATTGACAGCTGAGCACGTTTCTGATTCGGGTTCTGTAAATAAAAAGCCTTCTTATACCGCGAAAGGAATAAAAACATATAAATGCAAAAATTGTGGTATGATTTTGAAAACCGAAGAACTCCCAAAGCTAAAAAAAGTAACGAATACAGTAATCGTTAAAGGAAAAACAGTAAGAATTAAAGCTCATAAGTTAAGAAAAAAGAAAATTGTTTTTAAGCGAAAAAAAGTTATAAAAGTCACTAATGCAAAAGGCAAGGTTTCTTATAAAAAGATTAAGGGCAATAAAGTATTCACAGTAAGTAAATGCGGAAATATTACGGTAAAAAAAGAAATAAAAAAAGGGACTTATAAAATCAAAGTTAAAGTTAAAGCGAAAGGCACAAGTAAGTATAAAACTAAAACAAAAACTGTAACAGTAAAGATTATAATAGAATAGTATTTAAGGCGAGTCAGAAACTCGCCTTTTTCGTTTACGTTCATATAATAAAATAGTATGTTTATTTTTAGAAGATAATGGTAAAAATACTATTGAAATTAAAATTCAGGGTGATTTAATGAACGTTAAACGAGGCGATATATTCTACGCCGATTTAAGTCCCGTAATAGGGAGCGAGCAGGGTGGCGTAAGGCCTGTTCTGATTGTTCAGAACGACGTCGGAAACAAGTTTTCCCCGACGGTTATTGCCGCCGCCATTACGAGTAAAATGGAAAAGAACAAGCTCCCGACTCATATTGAGGTCAACGCTGCCGACTGCGGCCTCTCAAAAAACAGCGTTGTTCTTCTCGAGCAGGTGAGAACGATTGATAAAAAACGGCTCAGGGAACGTATGGGCGCCCTTGATACAAACGATATGAGCAAAGTTAACGACGCAATTTCGGTTTCCTTCGGATTATAAAAATAAAGATTTGTTAAAATTTACAACATTTTTCTTTACATTTGGCGATTAAATAAGTATACTTAATAGCCGAGGTAAATAATTATGAATATAATGAGCGAAAGAAAATATATAGATGAATTCATAAATCTTACCGGTGACTTACTCTCTGACGGTCTTGTTGAGAGTATGAAGCAGTACAGACACCATCAGGATACGAATACCCATTTTCATTCGGTTTACGTTTCATACAGGGTAATGAAAATGTGCGAGGCGCTTCAGATTATCAATACGCGCGAGGTTGTACGCGCCGCGCTTCTTCACGATTTTTATCTTTACCAGTGGTATACCGAAAAGCACGAGGAATATCATATCTGGTACCACCCTAAAGAGTCGGTTAAAAATATCGAAGAGCATTTCGGAAATATGACGCCGCTCCAGAAAAATATGATTTTATCCCATATGTTTCCGACCTGCGTTGAGCTTCCGAAATCCGTCGGCGCGTGGATACTCACGCTTTGTGACAAGCGCTGCGCCGTAGAGGATTATCTTACCCATTCGGAAAGCTTTAAAGAGGTGTATAACGAGATTAACAGGAGGGCAGGCGTATGATAGCTTTTATTAATAAAGTCTGCGAGCTGTTTTTTATTTTTATCGTATTCAGCACTGCCGGCTGGGTTATGGAAACCGTGCTCTATCTCGTAAGGGATAAGCAGGCGGTTAAAAGGGGCTTTCTTTTCGGCCCTGTATGTCCGATTTACGGCGTTGCCGCGGTGCTTTGCGATATGGTTTTTTATCACAACAAACTATTTACAGAGAACGCGTTTTTAAACAGCCATAAAATACTGAGCTATATTATCGTTTTTGTTATCGGCTTTTTTATGTCGGGCGTGCTCGAATATTTTACTCACTACGCTATGGAAAAGTTTTTCCACGCGATGTGGTGGGATTACTCGGGAAGAAAGTTCAACCTTAACGGAAGAATATATCTTAACGGCCTACTCATTTTCGGCGCGGGCGTAGTTTTAATCGTAAAGTTCCTGCTTCCCGCGATATATAAACTGATAGATATTATTCCGAACCCCGTGCTTTACATAAGCTGTTTCGTTCTTTACTCAATAATTATTATTGACGTTGCAACTACGATAGTTGATTTAAAGGGCGCTATAAGAACGATAAAGAACTTTCAGGCTACCGCCGTTGAGGGCGCGCAAAAGGGCGTCGACCTCACTACCGAGCAGTTTGAACACTTAAAGGATAACTTTAAAAACAGCGAGCCTTATAAGAAGATTATAAAGGAAAATCCCGTTGTTGTAAGAATTAAGAAGCGTTATCCGAACTTTAAAATGACTAATTATAAATTCCTTTACGATATTATTATGAATGACCCCGACGAAAGCAAGTCGAGGAAGGACATAAAACTTTACGGCACGGCTGAAACAGCCCCCAAAAAAGACGAAGAGGAATCAGACAGGGAGAGCTGATGCTCTCCTTTTTATTATTAACTTATATCTGGTGACCGGTGTCTAGTGACTAGTGACCAGTGTCTAGTGACTAATAACTAATCTTTCTTTTTTCTTTACTTTTCCTTTATTCTGTGTTGTAATATGATTTGGTATATTGTAGCCAAGGAGGTTATGAATATGT
>CAJOER010000073.1 GCA_905233805.1 uncultured Eubacterium sp.
GATTCATGAGTTGTTTGAGGAAAAGGAGCTGCATATCGCGCAGCAGGAACTTCTTCTTCTGCGCAGTCAGATTCACTCGGATTTCATTTTTGATTCACTTAGCGTAATACGTTCTCTTGCCAAGACGGATAAAAAGGCCTCGGCAGCAGCGATAGATAATTTTTCCCTTTATCTGCGTGCACATATAAACGCTCTGCGTGATGATAAGCCGACGAGTCTGCAATGGGAACTTGACTGTGTTAAGGCGTATCTTGCATTAATTCAAATCAGCGGAAAAAAGCCCGTAGACCTTGTCTGCGACTTGCAGGTTACGGAATTTGAGCTGCCTGCGTTACTTCTTGAATCTGTTGCCGAATACTGTATCCGTCAGGGAAACGGTAATGACAAAACCCTTTTAATCAGCACTTATGAGAATAATGAGCAGATTAAGATGAACGTTTCAATAAACTCACAGGATGAACAGCAAAAAACGGCAAAGTCGCCGGATGACAGCGCACTTTCAAATGCTCGCAGCAGATTGAAAATGCAATGCGACGGAACATTACAGACGGACGGTACATCTGTTAATATTGCTATTCCAAAACAAAAAATATAACAAATAAGCACCCTGGTCTTGCAGGGTGCTTGCTTTTTATCTTGTGAGAAGCGTAGGAATATCGGGAGTACGCGTGCCGCTTTCCCATCGGTAAACCGTTTGCAGCGCACAGCCGAGTTTGTCTGCAAGCTGAGTTGCGGATACGCCCCGTTCTTCGCGGAAGTTATGAATCCTGAGTCCTAACTTTACTCCGCTCTGAGACATCTGCGCTATGTCCTCATCTTTGATTTCGGAAACGGGATAGCGAAGGTTCTGCAGTGCGTTTTTCAACATTTCCGTGCTTACGGGTTTCATAAGAAAGGTGCTCGCCTTCGTGCGATAACTGTCAAGAGCATACTGAGAATAAGAGGTAATATAGATAATATTTGTGTGCGGATATTTTGCTAAAATCTGCTCGGCAAGGTCAATGCCGTTTGTATAATCCAAATCAATATCCATAAATATTACGTCAAAGCGATGCTCGTCAACGAGCCCGAGAATTGCGCTCGGGTCGTTTGTGCCGATGCATTCCGCGTCGGGTACGATTTCGCCAAGCTCGTCAAGAATATCGTCAACTATCAGCTGATGGTCGTCTGCAACAAGAATTTTCATATGCTCACCTCTGCTTGTTTCGGGATTGTAATGGTTACAATCATTCCGCCGTCGGTTTGTTTAGTTTCAAGCGTTCCGCCGCACTGTATCGCAAGGCGCTGACGCGTGTTAGAAATACCGATACCGGTGCTTTTCAGTTGTTTATTATGTTCGGGATTGCCCGTGCCGTTATCGGCAACGCAAATACTTACGGAATTGTCGCTTTCCTGTGTGGAAATGACGATAACTCCGTTTTCCTTTCCCGTGCCGTATTTTACTGCGTTTTCAACAATGGGTTCTAATGAAAGAGGGGGAAGAGTGAAATCCGTTACTTTAAGGTCATACTGCACGTCAATCTGACGTGAACGGTCTGCCTGAACAAGTGAAAGATACGCGTTTACATGGCGCATCTCATTGTCAAAATCGATAAGCTCGTCAGTCTGAATTGCACGAATATGTACTTTAAGATAATCGGAAAAAGCGTCAATACACTGCACAGCTCTTTGAGTATCTCTTTTTACTAAAGAACGGATAATGCTCAGTACGTTGATAATAAAATGCGGATGCATCTGGGTACGTAGAAGCGATATCTTTTGTTGTGCGATAGTCAACTCTTTCAGCATAATGGATTCGTTGATTTCGTGCTGATAAACAA
This sequence comes from uncultured Eubacterium sp., assembly GCA_905233805.1. Taxonomy (GTDB): domain Bacteria; phylum Bacillota; class Clostridia; order Oscillospirales; family Acutalibacteraceae; genus Eubacterium_R. Next base: position 1,821 of record CAJOER010000073.1, read on the forward strand.
CCGAAAGATAGAAATAGTATTCAATCATTCCGAGTGCAAGAATTGCGTTGGTATATTCTCTTAATACGCCGATGCCCTCCAGAACGGTTACCATAATGAACTGAAGAACGATTACAAGCACGATAACGCTTCTTTTCAGTTCGTCCCATTTGAAATAAATGATGGAAAACATCATTAGTAAGAAAAGGTAGAATATTTCGGTATAATATACTGTCATACCTATAACGCTTCTGTGCCAGATGCTTGACTTGTCAACAAGCTGAGCCGCAGTTTCGCCGAAGCACGCTAAGATGTAAACTACGGCATTAACAATGGCGGGTATAGCAAAAAGGGGAAGGCGCTTTTTGTCCGGAATAACGATGAAAGATAAAATCATTATTACAAGCGGGCGCAGAATAAAACCAAGCGCTGTCATAATAATCAGAAGTTTGTGTTGTCTGTCAGGAGCGTTTGAAAATATTGCGTTTTCTTCAAGGTTAAAGATTACCGTGTCAACAATAATTATCAAAAACAGAGTGATGATTCCCACGGCAAAATAATTGGTAGCAGGAACGGCGAGCCGCTTGTTGACTATTACTGTTAATGAAAAAGAAAGTAAAATCATAACAGCAATATAATTATGCGTTAAAAAACTGAGCAGTACCGCCATATTCTCACCCCCCTGTTTTGCTTAATTATCGTGATTGTTTTCATTATAACACGCTTTTATTCGTTTGTCACTCACCGATATGGTTATTATATAAAATAAATTATTTTTAACCAACGCGGTGAATGACATATTATTTATACTATGCTAAAATAAAAGTGGAAACTCTTAGATTTTATTAACGACGGAAAAAGGAGGAGTTTTGTATATGTATTTGTTATTATCAACCATCTTAACCGTTTGTGCTGCCATCGGCTTCGGTTACGGACTTTTCCGCTTTTTCAGAGATGACGAAGCGCTGTATATCCGTATGATTGTATTCGCCGTTGGCTGTGCTATGCTCGGACGGTTATTTGAAACGCTACTTTTACTTGTAAGCGGTCAAATCAAAAGCGGGTTCCATGTAGGAATGCTCGGCGTTGCAGGAAGCTTTCTGTTTTTGTTCAGCGCTAATTTCGGACAAATGGACTCTATCGTTGACGACGGCTCAAAGCAGTTCAGAAAAACAAGAATAATTGCTTTTGCTGCTCCGATTGTTATATGTGCGATGTGGGTAATTATTTTTGTTTCAAAGGGTTTATCACAAACTACGGTTGCCTACGGCGTTGAAGCCGTGCTTATTGCAATGGCGGCGTATTACCACCTTAAGCATTTGATTATTAAGGACGTTGACTTCGGACTTATCAAGGCAATACGTCAATACAACTGTCTTGCGCTTATTTATGCAATTGTTTGTATGGCAGAGATGATGGTAAAAAGCTTTAATCTTTCGTCGGCGTTTATCATAATTGTTTATATTATTCAATGCGGCATAATGCTTGCATTCGTTCCGGTACTTGAAAGGGGTGTGAAAAGATGGACAATTTAAGTTATATTGCTTTTATTTGCCTGACCGTATCTATCGGTCTTATGCTTCCTTTGATGGAAAAGAAAACGCGCCGCGTTATGAGCTTTGTGCTTGTCGGCATTTTTGCATGTCTTTTCATTTCGGAGTTTAACGGAATATTGCTACGTCATTTTAATAACGATTCGTTTTATGTTACAACAACTATTACACCCATTACGGAAGAAATCGTAAAGGCGCTTCCGATTCTGTATTTTGCCATTGTGATTTCGGATGACCGACGTACTCTGATATCAAATGCCTATGCGGTAGGCGTTGGTTTTGCAGTACTCGAAAATATGGTTATTCTAACGCAGAATATTGAGAACGTAACTGTTCTATGGGCGCTTGTAAGGGGCTTCGGTTCCGGTCTTGTACACGGCATTTGCACCGTTATGGTTGGCTTTGGTATATCGTATATCAAAAAGCGACGTAAGCTGTTCTATTGCGGAACGTTTGCGCTTCTTTCCGCAGCGGTTATTTACCATGCAATTTACAATGTTCTTGTTCAGTCAGACTATCAATATGCGGGAGTTCTCCTTCCGATTATAACCTATATTCCCGTTGTGCTTCTTACAAGGAGCAAAATGAAGAATAACGCTTAAACCCTGAAAGGTATACTTCTATGAACACTAAGATTTTAACGCGGCGTATACCGTCACTTCTTATAGCTGCAGTGTTTGCTGTAATAATGCTTTTGCCATGCGCATCCGCTTTTGCGGCTAACACGCAGTTTATTACCGATATTAAACTCGCTGCAGGTGCAGACGCGGTCGATAAGCTTGAGGCAGACGGCTATTCCGTTATGCTGACCGGGCTTAATATGACCTCTGAACCCTCAAAGCAGATTTATCTGGGCTATAAGATGAATGCCGGCAAGCCGATTACAAATATAATAATTTCAAACGGCGGCGATTCCGTTAAGGATAATAACGGAATTTCCTATGACCGCGCAAGTGACGTTGACGTTGACGCGGGTATCGGCAGCGCGGGCTGCGTATACATAACTCGCGACGCTAAAGCGGGAAGTCCCCTTGTAGGACTTGACGTTCTTCGCAGCAAGAAGGAACCGCTGTATCCTATCACTAACGACGGCGCGGAAATCGTGCGTACTGCAAAAGGTGCACCTGCCGACCTTGAAAAATCAAGCAAAAAAGCAGTGATTTATCTTGCCCAGATTCGTGACGGTATCGTACGCCCTTATATCAGCGAAATCGGTATTGTTTCTGATAAGGATAAGTGGAACGCCGTTTATACCGCCTGCGAGCGCGGTTACAATTATTTTGTTGAGGGCGATATTGATAAATCAGATGAAACCTATACAATTCTCGTTTATAAGCGTACTGCTGATGTAAAAGACGCTGTAACTAATATTACTGCAGTTTCTCAAAAAGCAGTAGACGCTATGGTAAAGGTGCAGTCTGCCGACGCTAAACTCAACGGCAACGCTATCAGTATTTCGGGCGTGGAATACGTCAGAGTTTCTGGCAAGCCGATTGCGGCAAAGCAGCCCTATTATCTGTACCAGACGAAGAATGCAGCGGCAGGAAACCCCGTTTCAATGCTTTATGCAGAGAAGCTTGAAACTGAGCAGAATTCACTTTTCGGAACTTGGGTTGACGGATATTTCTCATCTGTGGGAAAAACATCGTCGTATATGTTCAGCGCAAATGAGGACCTTTACGCTTCCCTTCGTGAGGACCTTACCGTTATGACAATGCTCCCGGTACGTTTGCTTGAAAAGACTCCCGCTGCAGAGAGGGATGAATCTGAAACCACTACGGAAAAAGTTACAGAAACTACAACTGAGGCAACTACCGAGGAAACCACAGAGGTTACAACCGAAGTGGAGGAGCCAAGCGGAGACGACACCGACTCGGAGGACGCTTCCGAAGAATCTACTGAAGAAACGACAACCGAAAAGGTTACCGAAACAACAACTGAAAAAGAAACAACAACCGAAGCAACAACCGAGACGGAAGAAAACAAGGTAGTAAAAATCGTAATGCTCACTCCGCGCGACGGCTTACCCGAAAGTGCGGCGGAAATTATGGGACTCAGCGACAGTCACTTAGAGACACCCGTAGTTGAGCGTACCGAGCGTTCCGACCGCACAAATAAATTAGGCGCTTCCGTTTTCGGAAAGCATGGCGGCGCTGCTCTTGTATTAGGCTGTGTTGCCGTTGTCGGTGCGGGCGTTGCTACGGTAATTATCCGTAAAAAGAAATCAAATGAAGCGAGGTGAACGGCTTGACTAAAAAGATAACAGCACTTTTAACAGCACTGGTTATGTTGCTATCCATGCCGTTCACGGCTTTTGCAGATGAAGCTGATATCAGCCTGATTTCGGAAGGTAGCGTTTCTATTGATAAAATTGCCGATTCGAATAACAGTTACTATATCGTTCCCGACGGCGCTGAGAATATGACCGTCGGTATCAATTCGGATAACGTCAGCGCTCTTGCTGCAAAGGGCAGCGACTCCGCTAAGGCGTGGCTGATTTACAGCAGAGGCGATTATTATTACATTAAAGACTCTGACAGCGGCAAGGTTCTGGAGGTTGCAGGCGATACCGTTCAGAAGCGCACGAGAATGCAACTTGCGGATTTTGACGGCTCCAAGAAGCAACTCTGGAGGATTGAAAAGGCTGAAAACGGCTTCATTATCCGTCCTGCTATCAATACGGGCTTTGCGTTTAATAACGCGGGCAACCGCTCAAACGAGGGCAATGCGATTCAGCTTTGGCAAAGCGGCGACAATGCGCATCAGTTTAAGTTCGTTCTTGCCGCGTCAGCACTTTCCGACGAGGCGACGGAT
>CAJOER010000074.1 GCA_905233805.1 uncultured Eubacterium sp.
CCCTTTTCCTTCCTGAAGCAGGGGGAATACGAGGTAAGCGTAAGCGGTAATTTTTCTTCGGGCGTAATCGTATCGATGAATTTACCTATCATTGAGTGCTCCGAGGTGCCGATAAGATAGAGGTCCTCGCCCTCGATTTTATACATCATCGCGTCCATTTCCTCAAAGCTCATAACGCCCGTTACAACGTTTGAACGAATCATAAACGGGGGAACTACGTAGGTAAATCCTCTGTCAATCATAAAGTCGCGCGCATAGCTGATAACCGCGCTGTGAAGCCTTGCAATATCGCCCATAAGATAGTAAAATCCGTTACCCGCAACTCTTCCCGCCGCGTCCATATCAATACCGTCGAAGGTGTCCATAATATCGGTGTGATACGGAATATCAAAATCGGGGACAACCGGCTCGCCGAATTTCTGAACCTCAACGTTTTCGCTGTCGTCCTTGCCTATCGGAACCGAGGAGTCGATAATGTTCGGGATAGACATCATAATCTTCGTTACCTTTTCGCTCAGCTCGTCCTGCTTTTTGGAAAGGCTTTCAAGTTCCTGCGCCTGAGCCGTAACCTGCTCCTTGAGCGCCATACCCTCTTCTTTTTTGCCCTGCGCCATTAACGCGCCTATCTGCTTTGAGATTTTGTTTCTGTTCGAACGAAGCTCGTCCGCTCTCGCAATAACCTTTCTTCTCTCTTCGTCAAGGGCAATAACCTCGTCAACGTAGGCGAGCTTGTGCTCCTGAAACTTCTTTTTGATGTTCTCTTTAACTAATTCGGGATTTTCCCTTACAAATTTAATATCAAGCATTGATTAGTCCTCCTTATAAAGCTCGTTCGCGATATTCTTTAAGTCGTCCTGAGAATAGAATTCTATCTGAATTATTCCCTTGTTTCCTTTGTTTGAAACCGTAACCTTTCTTCCGAGCGTTTCGGAAAGCGAAAGCTCAACCTCGTCAAAAAAGGCGTCCCTCTTCTTTTTCGGCTTGATTTTGCCGATTTCCTTCGGTTTTTTCGCAAGCCTTTCAACGTCTCTTACGGTAAGTTTACGTGAAACAATTTCGTTAGCGCACGCTAACATAATCGCCGGATTATCAAACGCAAGAAGCGCCCTCGCGTGTCCTGCCGAGATTTCCCCGTTTTTGGTCATCTCTCTCACCTCTTCGGGAAGACGGAGCAGTCTGAGCGCGTTTGCTATCGCAGGTCTTGATTTTCCGACCGAAGCGGCAATCTCCTCCTGAGTGTATCCGCATTTTTCAGCCAGCGCCTGCAAGCCTTCCGCCTCTTCTATCGGGTTGAGGTCCTCTCTCTGGAGGTTTTCTATTATGGCGAGCTCCATCGCCTCGCTGTCCGAAAGTTCCTTTACTACCACGGGAACCTCGCTGAGCTTCGCAAGTCTTGCCGCGCGCCATCGTCTTTCGCCCGCAACAAGCTGGTATCCGCCCGATGCAAGCGGTCTTACGAGCAGCGGCTGCAAAATTCCGTGCTGTCTTATTGATTCCGCAAGTTCTTCAAGCGCCGCCTCGTCAAAGGTTTTACGCGGCTGCTCACGGTTCGGGATTATATCGTTTAACGGGAGCGTGCTGTTTGTAAGTCCGTCGTCAAGACTGTTTTCCATCATCAGCGCGCCGAGTCCCTTTCCGAGTCCTGATTGTTTTGCCATAATGCCCTCCTCTTACTGCTTCTTTAAGAATTCGTCAGTGAATTTTTTGTATGCAAATGATGCCTTGGAGTATTTTTCGTAGTAAATTACGGGTTTTCCGAAGCTCGGCGCCTCAGCAACCTTTACGCTCCGCGGTATCATAGCTTTATATGTTTTATTCGGGAAATACTTGTTAACCTCGTCAACTACCTGCTGCGTAAGCTTTAAGCGGCTGTCATACATTGTGAAAAGCACGCCTTCAAGTTCCAAATGCGGGTTGTACTCCTTTTTCACGGCTCTAACCGTATTTACAAGCTGGCTGAGTCCTTCAAGCGCGTAATATTCGCACTGAAGCGGAACAACAAGCGTATCCGCAGCAACTAACGCGTTTATTGACAGAAGACCTAAACTCGGCGGACAGTCAATAATTATAAAATCATATTCCATTACAAGCGTTGCGATTGCTTTTTTCAGTATCCTGTTTCTGTTTTCAAGCCCGGCAAGTTCAATTTCCGCGCCTGCTAAATTCATATCTGCGGGAAGTATATCAAGGTTTTTAAAGGGCGTTTCTGTTAAAATAGCCCTTGCAGACACAGAATTTATAAGCATATCGTAAGTAGAATACTCTACTTCGCTTTTGTCTATTCCTACACCTGATGTAGCGTTTCCCTGCGGGTCAACATCTATAAGTAGTGTTTTTTTGCCTTTTGCGCCAAGGCACGCAGCCATATTTACGACCGTGGTTGTTTTTCCTACGCCGCCTTTCTGATTAAAAACGGCAACAATTTTTCCCATAAAATCACCTCATTTAATAGTTATTATACATTATATATAATATAATATCAATGTTTCACGTGAAACTTTTTGAATTTTGTTTCACGTGAAACAGTAAAAGCAGAACAGGCGGACCGAAGTCCGCCTGCCCCGCGTGATGAAAAGAGGAGAATATGTTTAAAACGGTTGCCCGTTTTAAGCCTGTTTTGTTTTCTGGATTTTTATCCTGTATTCAATGTAATCGTCCGTTTCCGTTTTATCCGTTTCTGCGTCAATTCCGGACGCCGCCATTGTTTCTATGGCTTTATTAAAGGTGTTTATGAAAATTCTTATATCTTTATATATCTTCGAGGGTGCTTTTTTATGCCTTTTTGTTGTTTCTGTGAGCGAATCTATGTATTTCTCCGTTTGTTCGACATTATATCCCTTTTCTTTTATTGTGTTCAGCGCTTTCCAGACCTTTTTCTCGTTCTCAAGTCTTAAAAGCGCTCTTGCGTGTCTTTCCGAAAGGCCTTCTTTTTCTATGAAAAACCGCACGTCCGCCGGAAGTTTCAGGAGTCTGAGCTTATTTGAAAGCGCGGACTGGCTTTTTCCGAGCCGTTTTGCGCACTCCTGCTGGGTTAAGCCGAAATGGTTTATAAGCTGGCCTATTGCCGACGCCTCTTCAAAAAAGGTTAAATCGCTGCGCTGAATGTTTTCAAGGATTGAAAGCACGGCGCTTTTTTCGTAGTCGCATTCAACCTCTATACAGGGAACCTTGTCCACGTTTGCAAGAATTGCGCCGCGCAGCCTTCTTTCGCCGGCGACCACTTCAAAATAATCGGAATTATTTATTCTTCTTATTAAAAGCGGTTGAAGGATTCCGTTTTCTTTTATTGAATCGGCGAGGGAAAGCATTTCCTCGCTTTCAAATTTTCTTCGCGGCTGATACGGGTTAGGGAGCAGCCGCTCGGTCCTTATATACTTTACGTCGTTCACTCCGCGCCCCCTTATATAATAATGTAATTAATACTGCTTGTCTTATTTCTGAGTTAATTTTATCATAAACGGACATAAAAATAAAGGATTTCTCATCGTGAGAAACCCTTATTGTTCGACATAAACGTTTCTTTTAAAGCGGCTTGGCTGCTATATTTTTATACATTCTGGGGTATGCTGTCGGAGTTTGCGATATCTTTTTTATTATGATAATTGAGCGTGAGTCGCCGTTGGGAAGTTTATATGAAACGCAGCTCTCAACCTTGCCTCCGAGAGTCTTTATTGCGCCCTCGGCGGAGTCGAGTTCATCATTTGCTCCTTTAAGCGCAACGAAGTATCCGCCGACCTTTACGAAGGGAATACAAAGCTCGCACAAAACGTTAAGCGGCGCTACGGCTCTTGCCGTTGCAACGTCGTACGTTTCGCGGTACTCGGGGTTAAGGCTGAGCTCCTCGGCGCGGGCGTGGATAATCTCCGCCCTGAGTCCGCAGACTTTCAGCGCGCGCTCAATAAAAAGCAGCTTTTTTCTTACGGAATCGACGAAGGTAACCTCCAGCATTCCTTTTTTTGCAATCATCAGGGGCAGGGAGGGGAATCCCGCGCCTGAGCCGATATCTATAATTTTGTCGCCGTAATCAAGGTCAAAAAACTTTAAAACGGCGAGAGAATCGATAAAATGCTTGATAATTACGTCGTCGGGCTCGGTAATCGCGGTAAGATTATACTTTTTATTTGTTGAAATAAGTTCGCTTGCATAGAGCCTGAACTGGCTGAGCATACTGTCGTCAAGCTCCACGCCGAAATCCCTGGCGTACTTATAAAGCGTTTCACGGTTAATCATGGCAATATCCTTTGTTTTTACGGGACGTCGGGGGCGTAGTCCCTGCGTTTTATTTTACAACTATTTTAACGGTTACGGTTTTAGTCAGCTTCTTGTACTTTGCGTTTCCTGCTGCCGTAACTTTTACTTTAACTTTGTAGGTGCCTTTTTTAAGGCCTTTTTTATTGTAATTCTGCCGTTTTTCTTGTTTACGGCTATCTTTTTGTTGCCCTTGGTCTTTTCCGCTTCCATCGCGGCGTTGAACTTCGCTTCACTCTGATTAACAAGAGATATAACCTCGTCATAACCCTGAAGATTATTTTTTGACACGTTAAGGCGGATTCCTTCATAAGCACCGTAGATTTCTCCGCCTTTTTGCCTAAAGAGTGAACATACTGGCTAAAAATGTTTTCGTCGTTTGCAAACGCCGTTAACGGCGCAAGCGCAGTAAACGCCATAACAACTGCTAATACTAATTATAACGCCTTTTTCATAAACACTCCTTCTTTTTACAGTTTAATAATATCACAATATTTCGGCATTGTAAATAAAAAGCCGTTCGTTATGAACGGCTTTTTGAATCTAAGATTATATTGAGGGCGGTTATGTCGGCGGGGTTTACGCCGCTGATACGGCTCGCCTGGCCTAAGTTCTGAGGTCTGATTTTTGAAAGCTTTTCAACCGCCTCAAGCCTCAGCCCTTTGAGAGAGGAATAATCAATATCCTCGGGGATGAGTTTTTGCTCTATGCGGCGCATTTCCTTAATCTGTGCCTCCTGTTTTTTAATATATCCCTCGTATTTTACCGAGATTTCAACCTGCTCGAAGATTTCTTCGGGGAGGTCGGGTCTTTCTGCGTCTACCGGTGTTAAATCGGCGTAGGTAATCTGCGGACGGCGTAGAAGCTCGAGCATTTTGCAGCCCGTTTTAAGCGGCGCCGTACCTTTTGATACAAGGATTTCCTGCAATTCGTCGGTAAGGGGAAGGGAGAGGTTCGTCACCCTTTTAAGCTCCTCTTCTATAAGCCTTTGTTTTTCAAGGAACGCGGTGTGCCTCTCTTCGCTTATCAACCCGATTTCGTGACCGAGGGGGGTAAGGCGCGCGTCGGCGTTGTCCTGCCTTAATACGAGGCGGTATTCACTGCGCGAGGTCATCATACGGTACGGGTCGGTACACCCCTTGGTGACGAGGTCGTCAATAAGGGTTCCGATATATGAGCCGCCGCGGTCGAGCACGATTTCACTCTTGCCCTGAATTTTGCGCGCGGCGTTGATTCCCGCGACAAGTCCCATCGCCGTACTCTCCATGTACCCCTCAACGCCTGTTATCTGTCCCGCGAGAAAGACATTCCCTCTCTCCTTGAGCCTCAGGCATTCGTCAAGCACAACGCGCATAACCTTCGCATTTTCAAGCCCGGGGATTGTGTGGATAAAATCAAGCTGAACATCCTCGGGAAGCGAGGAGGAAAGCCCCTGAAGATAGAGTTCTTCGGTGTTGAGTCCGCAGGGCTCGATAAAGAGCTGATGCCTTTCTTTGTCGGCAAAGCGGACGATTTTATCCTCAAAACTCGGACAGTAGCGCGGTCCCTTGCCCTCGATTTTTCCGCTGTACATCGGTGAACGGTGAAGATTATCGAGAATAATCTTTTTCGTCTTTTCGTTTGTATAGGTAACGTGGCAGACAACCTTGTTTTCGGGCGGGGTTTTCGTTTCAAACGAGAAGGGGACGGTGCGCTCGTCGCCGTTTTGAACTTCAAGTGAGTCAAGGTCAACGCTTCTTCTGTTGACGCGGCTCGGGGTTCCCGTTTTAAAGCGCCTGAGCGGAATGTTCAGCTTTCTGAGAGACTCCGCAAGCGCGTTTGAGGGAAACATACCGTCCGGCCCGCTTTCAAACGAGACGTCGCCTATATAAACCCTGCCGCCGAGGAAGGTTCCCGTCGAGATAATTACCGCCTTTGCGGTAAATTCGGCGTCAAGCCTTGTTACGGCGTGCCACAATTCGTTTTCGTCTTTATATATTTCAACTATTTCGCCCTGGCGGATGTCAAGTTTTTCCTGCATTTCAAGGGTATGCTTCATACCCGCGGAATACTCGCGGCGGTCAATCTGCGCGCGAAGGGAGTGCACGGCGGGGCCTTTGCCCAGATTGAGCATACGGGACTGGAGGGAATACTTATCCGCAGCCTTTCCCATTTCTCCGCCGAGGGCGTCAATCTCTCGCACAAGGTGTCCCTTCGAGGTTCCGCCTATGGAGGGGTTGCAGGGCATATTGCCGACCCAGTCAAGATTGATAGTAAAAACGGCAGTACTTGCGCCGAGGCGCGCCGAAGCAAGGGCAGCCTCGATTCCCGCGTGCCCCGCGCCGATTACTATTACGTCGTATTGTCCTGCAAAATATTTCATGGTTTTAAATAATTAATGGAGAATTTCGGGTACGGGCAACGCCCGTCCTTCATTTTCAATTCTCAATTCTCAATTTTCAATTCTTATTTCCCTACGCAGAATTTTGAAAAGATATTGTTTACAACTTCTGCGGTTGCTTTTTTACCCGTGAGGGAAAGAAGCTCGTCCGCAGCGGCGTCAATCATAACGTTGACGGCGTCATAGGTAACGCCGTCGCCCAGCGCGCCGAGTGCCTCGCACACGGAGTTATACGCGTTTTCGCAGTTTTGCTTCTGTCTTGCGTTGGCGAGCATCGGGGCGGAGGAGTCAAACTCCGCAACGCCGAGAAGGTTGTTTACGGCGCTTTCAAGGTCTTCGTAACCCTCGCCGTTTTTTGCGCTTATATACACCGTCTTTGAAAACGCGGCTTTGATTTTGCTCTCGTCGAGCACGTTTTCAAGGTCGGTTTTATTTATTACCGCGATTGCGGTTTTGTTTTTACATTTATCAATGAGGGCGATGTCGTTTTCGCCGAGGGGCTGGGAGGAGTCAAAGACGGCGAGCACGAACATTGCGCGGATTGCGG
>CAJOER010000075.1:0-18833 GCA_905233805.1 uncultured Eubacterium sp.
GTTATCCACGGTATACCGAGTAAGAAGCGTATCATCAAAAACGGCGATATTGTTTCAATCGACCTCGGTGCAGTGAAAAACGGCTATAACGGCGACAACGCCGCCACATTTATCTGCGGGTCTTGCTCACCCGAGGTAAAGCGGCTGGTAGATACTACGCGCGAATCCCTTTATAAGGGAATCGAAGCGGCAGTACCGGGCGGCAGACTCGGCGATATAGGAAATGCGGTTCAGACCTACTGCGAGGAACGCGGTTTCTCGGTAGTGAGGGACTTCGTAGGACACGGCGTGGGTACAAAGCTTCACGAAGAACCAAGCGTACCGAACTTCGGACACGCAGGTCGTGGTATCAGACTATTACCCGGAATGACATTGGCAATTGAACCGATGATAAATCTGGGAACCCATATGGTAAAAACCCTTTCGGACGGATGGACGGTTAAAACCGCGGACGGCAAGGCTTCGGCTCATTTTGAGAACACGGTAGCCATAACGACCAACGGCCCCGTAATCCTGACAAAGGTGTAAACTGTTAGAAGTGAATCAATGGCAGGCGATTACGCCGTAATGTGATTCCGGTTAATCGAATAATTCAGAGGAATTATTCCTTACATCAACCGTCAGACCTAAATAATTTAGTGAGGTTATAAGATGTCAAAGTCAGATATGATAGAAGTTGAAGGTACTGTGGTAGAGGCGCTTCCGAATACAACCTTTAAGGTTTCGCTTCAGAACGGCCACATTATTACAGCTCACATCTCGGGAAAACTCAGGATGAATAATATCCGTATTCTTCCCGGTGATAAAGTTACAATGGAAATGTCTCCCTACGACCTTTCAAAAGGACGTATTACGTGGAGAAGTAAATAAAGGAGGAAATTCAAATGAAAGTAAGACCTTCTGTAAAGAAAATTTGCGAAAAATGCAAAGTAATTAAGCGCAATGGAAAAGTAATGGTTATCTGTGAAAATCCAAAGCATAAGCAGCGTCAGGGTTAATCCTGAAGAATTAATCGGAGGTAATTAAAATATGGCACGTATTTCAGGTGTTGATTTACCTAATGAAAAAAGAGTAGAAATCGGTCTTACCTATATCTACGGTATAGGAAGAAGTACCGCTACTAAGATTATCGAAGCAACAGGCGTTAATCCCGACACCCGTTGCAGAGATTTAAGCGAAGACGATGTTAAAAAGCTCAGCGATTATATTACCCACAACCTTACCGTTGAGGGTGACCTTCGCAGAAACGTAGCTTTTGACATTAAGAGACTTATTGAAATCGGTAGTTACAGAGGCATTCGTCACAGAAAGGGTCTCCCCGTAAGAGGACAGACTTCTAAGAACAATGCAAGAACCCGTAAAGGTCCTAAGAAGACTATCGCTAATAAGAAAAAGTAAGATAGGAGGAAACACAGTATGGCACAGAAAAAGACTACTTCTCGCAAAAGACGTGAGAAGAAGAATATTGAAAAAGGTGTTGCTCATATTCAGTCAACCTTCAACAATACTATCGTAACTATTACCGATACTCAGGGTAATGCTGTTTCTTGGGCTTCTGCGGGCGAAATGGGATTCCGCGGCTCCAAAAAGTCGACTCCCTTTGCTGCTCAGACAGCCGCTGAGACAGCAGCTAAGATTGCTACTGACCACGGTATGAAGACTGTTGAAGTATATGTTAAGGGTCCCGGTTCAGGACGTGAAAGCGCAGTAAGAGCACTTCAGACTGCAGGTCTTGACGTAACTCTTATTAAGGATGTTACTCCTATCCCGCATAACGGTTGTCGTCCGCCAAAGAGACGCCGTGTATAATTTAGAATTAGGAGGAAAAAACTATGGCAATTAACAGACAGCCGGTTGCAAGAAGATGTAAGAAATACGACATTTCTCCTTCTGTTTTAGGTTATAAAGGCAAGGACACATGGAGAAATCAGCAGGGCAACCGCAGAAGAAAGGCAAGTGAATATTCCTTTTGAAAAGCAGTCTCGCAGAGTATACGAAGAGGCTGACCGTATGCCCGGCGTAACCGGTGAAAATATGGTTATGCTTCTTGAAACTCGTCTTGATAATGTTGTATACCGTCTTGGTCTTGCTCAGACAAGAAAGCAGGCGCGCCAGTTAGTATCGCACGCTCACTTCCTTGTAAACAACAAGAAGGTTAATATCCCTTCATACAGAGTTAAAGTCGGCGACGTTATTACAGTTCGTGACAGAAGCAAGGACATGGAAATCTTTAAGTCAGTTAAAGAGGAAGGTCCTGCTCAGGTAATTCCCAAGTGGGTAGAGCTTAATCAGGAGTCTCTCAGCGGTAAAGTGCTTGCACTTCCCACATCTGAAGACCTTGATTACGAATTACAGTACAACCTCATTGTTGAGTTCTATTCTAAATAATATATTATTATCCATCTTGGATACCATAAAACAAAGTTTAGGAGGCTTTTTAAATGATAGAAATTGATAAGCCTAATATCGAAATAGTAGATTTATCTACTCAGGGAAGCAGAAGCGTAGGCAGATTTGTTGTTGAGCCCCTTGAAAGAGGATTCGGTACAACTCTCGGTAACTCAATGAGAAGAGTTCTCCTCTCATCACTTCCGGGATATGCTGTGACTTCCGTTAAGATAGACGGTGTTTTACACGAATTTTCAACTATTCCTCATGTTAAAGAGGACGTTACCGAGATAGTATTAAACCTCAAAGACGTTATCCTAAAAATACATGATGAGAATGCAAAGACGCTTTATATTGAGGCATCGGGCGAAGGCGAAATCACTGCAGGTGATATCAAGCACGACGCGGATGTAGAAATACTTAACCCTGAGCTTCATCTTGCATACCTTGACGAGGGTGCTAACGTAATTATGGAGATTACGGCGGACAGCGGCAGAGGTTACGTAACCTGCGACAGAAATAAGCAGCTTATGGAACTTCCTATCGGAACTATCGCTATAGACTCCATTTATACGCCTGTACTCAAGGTAAACTATACGGTTGAGAACACCCGTGTTGGTCAGCAGACTGACCTTGACAAGCTTGTTCTTGACGTTGAAACAGACGGAACAATTCCTGCTGACGAGGCGGTTTCGCTCGCAGCTAAGATTCTCAACGAGCATCTCAATCTCTTCGTAAATCTCAGCGAAGAAATGAGTAATGCCGAGATTATGGTTGAAAAAGACGACGACGGAAAAGAAAAGGTTCTTGAAATGACTATTGAAGAACTCGACCTTTCGGTACGTTCATTCAACTGCTTAAAGAGAGCAGGAATTAACACTGTTGAAGATTTAATCGGAAAATCCGAAGAAGATATGATGAAGGTAAGAAACCTTGGCCGCAAGTCGCTTGACGAGGTTCGTTCAAAGCTTGCTGCACTCGGTTTCAAACTCAGTAAGGAAGAGGATTAGTATACGACTAATCGACAAGACACTTAAAGGAGGGATTTTCAATGCCAGGTAGCAGAAAACTGGGCAGACCTACTGACCAGAGAAGAGCTATGCTCAGAGGATTAGTTACTTATCTTTTAGAGAACGGCAAAATTGAAACTACCGTTACAAGAGCAAAAGAGGTTCGCGCTATGACTGAGAGAATGATTACTCTCGGTAAGCAGGATACTCTCCATTCAAGAAGACAGGTTCTTGCTTATGTTACTAAGGAAGACGTTGTTAAAAAGCTTTTTGATGAGATTGCTCCGTCTTATGAAGACAGAAACGGCGGTTATACTCGTATAATTAAAACAGGCCCTCGTCGCGGCGACGCAGCCGAGATGTGCATTATTGAGCTTGTTTAACAATTACACCCAAACGGCAGTGCGCCGTTTGGGTGATTTTTATTAAATATATGCATTGTTTGAAGTGCTATTGTGTGTTATAATAAATTAAATCAGTTTTTTGGAGGAAACAGTATGAAAAAGGTTGCTCTTATTATGGGCTCTGACAGCGATTTACCCGTTGTTACTCCGGCAATTAAGCAGTTAAAGGAACTCGGTATTGAAACCGAGGTAAGAGTAATGTCTGCTCACAGAACTCCCGACGCGGCGCATGACTTTGCCAAAAGCGCAAAGGATAACGGCTTCGGCGTAATTATTGCCGCGGCAGGTATGGCGGCTCATCTCGGCGGCGTTCTTGCGGCTTCAACAACTCTTCCTGTAATCGGAATACCCTGTATGGCAAAGGCGTTTGACGGTATGGACGCTCTTCTTGCAACCGTTATGATGCCTCCCGGAATTCCCGTTGCAACCGTAGGCGTTAATGCGGCTAAAAATGCGGCGCTTCTTGCAGCTGAAATCCTTGCCGTTGAAGACGACGCCCTTGCTTCAAAGCTCTCTTCAATGAGAGAGGATATGGCAAAGCAGGTTGAGGAAAAAGACAGAGCCATGCAGGATAAAATCAAGGAGATATAACTATGCAGAAAAGCTTCAGCGACAGCTATGCTGCGGCAGGCGTTGACGTAACCGCGGGTTATGAAAGCGTTGAGCTGATTAAACAGCACGTTAAAAGAACGACTATTGACGGTGTAATCGGAGGTATCGGCGGATTCGGCGGTATGTTCGAGCTGCCGTTTAACGAATATAAAAATCCCGTTCTTGTTTCGGGAACGGACGGAGTAGGAACAAAGCTTAAACTCGCGTTCCTCCTCGATAAGCACGATACTATAGGAATCGACTGCGTTGCGATGTGCGTAAATGACGTTGCGTGCTCGGGCGCAAAGCCGCTTTTCTTCCTCGATTATATTGCCTGCGGCAAGAACTATCCCGAAAAGATAGAACAGATTGTCAAGGGCGTTGCCGAGGGCTGCGTTCAGTCGGGCTGTGCGCTCGTCGGCGGAGAGACTGCCGAACATCCCGGACTTATGCCCGATGAGGAATACGACCTTGCAGGTTTCACCGTAGGTATCGGCGAAAAGGACAAGCTTGTTTCCGGCGAACATCTTAAAGCGGGCAACGCGCTTATCGGCGTTGCTTCCTCGGGCGTTCACTCCAACGGCTTTTCACTGGTAAGAAAAGTATTTGACGTAAACGAAAAGACTATCGCGGTTTATTACGACGAACTCGGTAAAACACTCGGCGAGGAACTCATTACTCCCACGAGAATTTACGTAAAGCCTCTGCTTGCACTTATGGAAAGCGTAAGGGTAAACGCAATTTCTCATATTACCGGCGGCGGTTTCTATTAAAACGTACCGAGAATGTTAAACGTCAATACCCTCGCGGTAATTGAAAAGGATAAATGCCATAAAAAGGCGATATTTGACCTTATAATGAAAACGGGCAGCATACCCGAAAGAGATATGTTCAATACTTTCAATATGGGTACGGGGCTCGTTATCGCGGTTGATTCAGACAAGGCCGACGAGGCGGTAAGAATACTTAACGCTTCGGGTGAAAGCGCTGCAGTTATAGGCGAGATTAAAAACGGCGAAAAGGGAGTTGAGCTTGTATGATGAATATAGCTGTATTCGTTTCAGGCGGCGGAACTAACCTTCAGGCGCTTATCGACGCCGAGAGCCGCGGCGAAATCAAAAACGGAAAAATCACCTTCGTTCTCGCGTCAAATGAGAATGCTTACGCCCTTGAAAGAGCAAAGAAAGCAGGAATTGAATGCGCGGTAGTCAGCCGTAAGTCCTACGGTTCAAAAGCCGAGTATGATAAGGCAATTCTTGATGCGCTCAGTGGCAGAAATATTGATTTAATCGTTCTTGCAGGTTTTCTTGCAATCCTCGGTGAGGATTTGGTAAAAGCGTATTCAAACAGAATAATCAACGTGCACCCGAGCCTTATCCCGCTTTTCTGCGGCGACGGTTTCTACGGCAAAAAGGTACATACCGCCGTGCTTAATTCAGGCGTAAAGGTAACGGGCGCAACGGTTCATTTTGTAAATGAAATTACCGACGGCGGAGCGATAATTCTGCAAAAAGCGGTACCCGTTGAAGAGGGCGATAACGAGGATATTTTACAGTACCGCGTTATGCGTCAGGCTGAGTGGGAAATCCTGCCGAAAGCGGTTTCGCTTTTCTGCGAAGGAAGAATAAAAATAAACGGTAATAAAACCGAAATAATATGAGGTGTGTTATGGAAATTAAAAATCTTGCAACCGAGCTTAATACAAACACTTATCCCGGCAGGGGAATAGTTATCGGCAACAGCGCCGACGGCAAAAAGGCGGTTATCGCTTACTTCATTATGGGAAGAAGCGTTAACTCCAGAAACAGAATTTTTGAGAATAATGCAAGAGGCGGAATAAGAACCAAGGCTTATGACGAGAGCAAAATGGTTGACCCGCACCTTATTATCTATAATCCCGTTTTAACTCTTGACGGAAATACGATAGTTACAAACGGCGACCAGACCGATACTATCTTCGATTATATGAAGGACGGAAAAAGTTACCGCCAGGCGCTTTTAACGCGTGAATATGAGGACGACGAGCCGAATTATACGCCGAGAATTTCCGCGGTTGTAGATAAAAACGGCGGCTACGTTATGTCAATTCTCAAATCAAATCTCGGCAAACCCGAGTGCCTCAGATATTTCTTTGAATATCCCGTTCATGCAGGACTCGGACATTTTCTTCACACCTATAAATGCGACGGTAATCCCATCCCGTCCTTTGAGGGCGAGCCTACTCCCGTAGCTATTGATATTGACGGTATTGACGAATTTACCGATATGGTATGGGCTAATCTCAACGAGGATAATAAGGTATCGCTTTTCACCCGCTTCATCGACCTTGAAACGGGCGCAGAGGAAACGAGAATTATCAATAAGAACGAATAGTCACCGGTCACTGGTATGGGACGATGCCCACATCGTCCCGTTAATTCTTAATTAAAATATGTAATACTTCGGAGGAAACTATGAGAGTTTTAGTAGTCGGCTCAGGCGGCCGTGAGCACGCGCTGATTAAGAAAATTAAAGAGTCTGATAAGGTTGATTATATTGCCTGCTGTCCGGGTAACGGCGGAATTTCCTACGACGCCGAATGCTTTCCCGTCGGCGCAACGGATATTGACGGAGTAGTTGCGCTTGCCAGGGAAATAAAGGCGGACTTTGTTGCAGTCGCGCCCGACGACCCGCTTGTTGACGGTATGGTTGACGCGCTCAACGCCGAGGGCTTTAAGACTTTCGGACCTAATAAGGCGGCGGCAATTATTGAAGGCTCTAAGGTGTTCTCAAAAAATCTTATGCTCAAATACGGTATTCCCACCGCTGAGTATAAGGTGTTTGACAATCCTGCCGACGTAATTGAATATATCAAAGAGAAAAACGAATTCCCGACGGTTATCAAGGCTGACGGACTCGCTCTCGGCAAGGGCGTAATTATTCCCGAAACTCTTGACGACGCAATCGCGGGCGTAAAAGAGATTATGGAGGACAAGATTTTCGGCGCAAGCGGAAATAACGTCGTAGTCGAGGAATTCCTCACGGGTCCCGAGGTTTCGGTTCTTGCGTTTACCGACGGCAAAACGATTATTCAAAAGAGCGCTTGACGGCGATAAGGGACTTAACACGGGCGGTATGGGCACGGTATCCCCGAACCCGTATTATACCGACGAGGTGGCCAAAGAGTGTATGGAAAAGATTTTCCTTCCTACAATCGAGGCTATGAACAAAGAGGGAAGAACCTTTAAAGGCTGTCTTTATTTCGGCCTTATGATTACCCCTAAAGGACCGAAAGTAATCGAGTATAACTGCCGTTTCGGCGACCCCGAAACCCAGGTAGTTCTTCCTCGTCTTAAAACGGATATTATCGATATTTTCGAGGCGATTAACGAAGGAACTCTTTCGGACCTTGATATTGAGTGGGACGATAAAGCCTGCACCTGCGTAATTATGGCGTCGGGCGGTTACCCGAAATCGTACCCGAAGGGTATTGAAATAAAGGGACTTAAAGACGGACAACTTGACGGCGTTACCGTTTACCACGCGGGAACCGCGATTAAAGACGGTAAACTCGTCACCGCAGGCGGACGAGTCCTCGGTGTTACGGCGCTCGGCGATACGCTCAGCGAGGCGCTTGAAAAATCTTATGAAGGCGTAAAGAAAATCGAATTTGAAAACGCCCACTACCGAAAAGATATCGGTCAGCGAGCATTAAAGGCATAATAAAAACGGAGGTTTTAACCTCCGTTTTTTTAAAACCATTTTTTCCTTTTTCCGAGTATGAGAAGAGCTGCCACTACTAATCCCGATAGGATTATTACGTAAAGATAGCCGTATTTCCACGCGAACTCGGGCATACTCTGAAAGTTCATTCCGTACCAGCCTACAATAAGAGTCAGCGGGAAGAAGATACTCGTTAAAACCGTGAAGAGTTTCATAGTGTTATTGAGTTTCAAATCAAGGGAAGAGGAATATGCATCCTGAAGATGCGTAACGGAACTTGAAAGCGAGTCAGCGTCTTCGCGCAGTCTTGTGATTTTCAGACCTAAGTTTGAAATATACCTTAAATCCTCGCTGTCAAAAATATCGTTTTCGTTTTCCTCGATAGCGTCGGTGATATCGAGAAGCTGCTCGTAATAATTGTGCATAGTCAGAAGCTGCTTTTTAAGATTGAGCATATCGAGGTTGAAATCGTCTTCAGTCTTTTCTTTTATTATATCCTCTTCAAGTTCGGTAATAGTGTTGCCGAGGTCTTCAATATACTTGAAATCATTTGAGATAAGCAGGTCGATAAATGCATAAATAACCTTTTCGAGCGTAGCCGTCTGATAGGGATATCTCTCTACCGCAGCCATGAACTTGCTTTTTGTGGATTCGTCGTAATCCTCAACGTCAACAACGATAATCATATTCTTTTTAATGTAAAGCGCTACGCAGTCCTCGCGACCGTTTTTGTCATTAGGATTAATAATCCTCAGCTCCGTGAAGGTGTATTCGTCGTAAATTTCAACTCCCGAACGGAAGTTTTTGTTTGCGATTTTGCACGCGTCAACGGTAGAGGGCAGAAAGCCGAGCGTTTCGCTTATTTCTTCAAGCTGCGAAGTGTTAACATAGCCCGCGGTAATATAGTTTTCGTCAATCTCGTCAAGGCTTATTTTTTTGAGTTTTTTATTAATCTGATAAAGCATTGATTTCACCTACAAATATTTTTTCATATGATTTATTCCGAGTACGAAAAACAAGGCGAAAAGTACGCCTGTAATGACTCCCGCAACCGCCGTGTTTATAAGAAACGACAGCGCGCCGCCGAATATAGGCGGAATTGCAAGAAGTGCAATCATTTTTCCGAATTCCTTCGTGTATTTCTCTTTGTCGGGAGGGTTGGTAGCCCAGTTCCTCAAAATGTTATCATAGTTGCCGCCGGCGAGAAATAATGCGTAAATCAGAAGTCCTGCTCCGAAAGCAAACATCAATATAGCAAATGCGTATTCCATATTATTTTACCTTTATTTTAACCGTTTTACTGACTTTTTTATAACCTCTTCCGTCGGCGTATACGTAAACTCCCGCCACTGCTTTATAAGTACCCTTTTTATTTAGCTTTTTAATCTTGAAGGTTGCAACGCCCTTGGTGTTGGTTTTTACGTAATAGGTTTTGCCGTTGACTTTTAAATAAATCTTAGCGTGTATTATCGGCTGATTTTTAGTGTTTTTAATAGTAATGCTGTATTTTTTCGTTTTTGCTTTTGCTTTAAAGGTTTTGTTTTTTGCAATAAGCTTAGGGGTTGATTTTTTAACGGTTATCTTTATTGATTTACTTGATTTTTCATAATCCGCATTTCCGTCGAAGGTAATTGCCGCGGTATAGGTTTTCGGCAGTAATCCGTCGGTCGTAATCTTAAATTGACCTTTACTGTCGGTTTTATACTTTTCAACTTTATCGTTCAGCTTTACGCTGAGATTTAAACCGCTCAGCGCCGTGCCGTCCTCGTCTTTTAACGTGATAAGAGTGAATTTTTTATTATCGAAAGTAGCGCTTATATCGCTTCCTGTAATACTTGTCTTTTTCTTGCCGAAAACCGTAAAGTCAGATGAAATGCTGCCCTCGTTCGTGTTATCGTCGCCGCTGTAAAGGACCTGGACGGTGTTTTTTTTCTGAGCCGCAGCACCTGATTCAAGCGCTGACTGAATATTTGTATTAAGCTCTGTAAATGATTTCGGCTGAGTATCTTGAGCAAAACAGACTAAGGGAATATTCAGCATACAAACGGCTAAGAGTACTGCAACCGGTCTTTTTAAAAGCTTCATTTCTGTTCCTCCTTACAGCTACCGTCTTTTTGCTTGTTGTCAGATTTGAGAAGAGATTTTATTTTTTCAGGAAGCCATGTGATTGCGCTTCCTATGCGGTATGCGCTTGAATTTTTGATTTTTTTGATTCTTCTTTTGAGTTTCTTCTTTTCTTTTTTCAGTTTCTTTTTTTGCTTTTTAAGTTTTTTTACTTTAAGAGTCAGCTCTTCATTTGCTTTTTGAAGTTCTTCTTTTTCTCCCAGTAAAACCGCGTTTTGTTTTTCGGTTTCAATTCTTTTATAATAATTATCAAAACGGGAAACCTGAAGCTCTGTAGGATAAACCACAGTCTGTTCAAAAAGAACGCGCTCATCGGGTTCCAAATCAAAACGCTTATTTTTTTCTTCTTCGCTTAATGCGCGGTATCTGTTAACGGCAATCTTCTGTCGCGTAACAGGGCGTTCATATTCATAATAACCGTGGTCTTCACCGTTGATGCACTCGGGATGACTTGCAAGATACTCCCTGATATCACACGCGGCGCGGAAAACGCCGTAGCAGTTTTCAAATGTATATTCCGAGTTTGTAATGGAGGCTTCGCGCATTCGGTTTTTATACAGGGTTTTATTTATGCAGCCGCAACGCGACAGAGTCATAAACGCCATAAACATCCAGTATTCGTCCTCATATATAACCCCGGGACGGAACCACAGTTCGTTATCAAGAAACGCTGAACGGAGTATTACGCAGGACCAGACGGTAACGACAACGGATACTTTTGCGGAAAGTTCGCGGAAAAGTTCTTTTCCGTCATATACCTTTTCGCCGTCAAGTTCTCTTTCATAGTATTGTTCGTTCATGAATTGCGCGGCTTTTTCGTTTTTCTCTCCTTCACCGAAGGCGACCGCGTTGAAGCATACGTATTCGAGGTTCCGTTTTTCCATATCGTCAACGCAGAGTTCAAGCGTTTCAGGCTCTATAATATCGTCGCTGTCCATAAAATAGAGATACTTGCCCTTCGCTTTTCGAACGCCCGCATTGCGTGCCTCTGAAGGCCCTTTGTTATCCTGCTTGATTATTAAAATACGGCTGTCGCGCGAAGCGTATTCTTTAAGAATTTTCAACGCAGATTATTTCCAAATCGGTAAGAGTCTGTCCCGTTATACTGTCAAGACATTCCGCCAGCCACGGCTCCACGTTGTATACGGGTATAACGACCGATACGACAGGCGTTTTATTATTTTCAGTATTATTCATTTTTTAACCTCCTGTCTTCGGCCGTTTTAATTTAAAGCGTTAACGAGAGCTCGATTTCATCATCAAAGACCTCTCCCGTTTCCTTAAAGCCTTTTCTTTTATATAAATTCAGCGCAGGGATATTATCTTCCGATATTTCAATAAGTTTTATCAATTTAACACCTCATTAATCTGGATATTTGCAGCTATTCAAAGTTCCAGAATCCCGTTCCCGTTTCCGGGTCGCGTTTTCTTTTGATTGTACCGCCTTTTACAGGTCTGAGTTCTATCTCGGCAGTATAGAGAACCGTTGTCGCCTTCAAATGACCGGCTGCCATTTTATGCTCGGTGCCTTCCTTGTATGAGAACGCAGCGTGCGCGTGATGACAAAGACGGCCGTTCTCAGGAGCAATATTCCCCGTGATATTAATGAGTTCCAGCATACCGTCGATTATCTCTGTTTCAAATTCTCCTTTATCGGGAATAAAGGTCTGAAGCTCGGCGTGACTGCACCCGCCGATACCTGTAAAAACGGCGGACTCAATGTTTTCCTTTTTGCATACACGAAGCAGTTCGGTTATAACCTCTTCGCCTTTATCAATTCTGATATAGCATACGTCGTTCATTATGCGATAATCCATACTTACCTCCTAAGTTACAGCGCGTCCTTCGGGCAGTTCTTTACGCACTCCATACAAAGAATGCATTCGGTACCGTTTTTACGCTTTCTTGAATTGTCCGTTACGTCTACGTCCATCGGGCATACGCTTTTGCATTTACCGCAGGATACGCATTTTTCCTCGTCGCATTTCACTCTCACGAGGGAAAAATAGCTCATGGGCTTTAAGAATACCGTTATCGGGCAGATGTATTTACAAAAAGCGCGGTTGTCTTTGAAAACGAATGCAAGAATAATCCCGCAGATATAGTAGGCAATATTTCCGATTATAAATGCCCAAAGCATTATTCGCTCAATGTTTCCGACCTTCGCAAGGAACAGTGCGGAAACGAAAATCAGCGACGCCGCAAAAGTCAGGTAGCTGAGCCATCCGAGCTTTTGCCTCGGCTGCTGCGGCGTTTTATACTAGCCGCACCAACCCCTGCCGAATATGAGCGGGCCGAATATCTTGGCAACTGCATAGTGAATGGTTGCCGCCTCAAATACGCCTGTGAACAGATAATACCAAAAGCCCTCAATCTGCATATTTTCTCTGCAAATCAGCCCGAGATAAACGAGCATATAAAGCCCTACCATAAGCTGAACTACCCGCCTTGCGTGTCTGTAATGCCTGATAAAGAGAAATATTCCTAGCGATACGGCAAAGCCGATATAGCTGAAATTAAAAAGATAGAATAAGTTGTCCTTTATAAGCCAGAGCGCTATTGCCACAGACTCAAACAATATGAACATTCCTATAGGTAAAAATGCTTTTTTCAATTATACACCTCTGAATATCCGATTATGCCCGTGTTAACAATGCGACCGCCTCGCAGTGCACTGTGTGGGGAAACATATCGACCCCTTGAATTCTTTTTACTTTATATGCTTTAGTAAGCGTCTGTAAATCCCTTGCAAGCGTTTCGGGATTGCAGGAGATATATACTATCTTTTTCGGGCTTAGTTTTATAAGCGATTTTAAAAACTTGACGCTTGAGCCTGCGCGCGGCGGGTCAAGAAATGCGACGTCAAATTTTTCGCCCTCTTTTGCCATATCCTCGGCGATTTCACCCGCGTCGCCGCAAAGGAAATATATATTTTCCGCGCCGTTTGCCTTTGCGTTTGAAACCGCGTCCTTAACCGCGCTTTTATTCAGTTCAACGCCGAGCGTCTGCTTTGCGTTCTTTGAGGCGATTAGTCCGATAGTTCCCGTTCCGCAGTAGGCGTCGAACACCGTTTCATTACCCGTAAGCCCTGCAAACTCCATAGCCGTGTTATACAGCTTTTCGCACTGAACGGGATTAACCTGATAAAACGAGTCGGGCGATATTCTGAACTTCATACCGCACAGAGTATCCTCAATATAGCCCTTGCCGTAAAGAATAATATTCCGTGAGGAAAGGGTGAGGGGAATGCCGTCGGGGTTTACGTTCTGAACTACCGTCGTTATTTCGGGGTGCTCTTTAAGAAGCGCCTTTACAAAGTTGTTATTATCTCGCCCGTATTGTAACCGCACCTTACGAGCACGTGGCGCAGAAAGCCGAAGCCCTTTCTTTCGTCATACGCCCTGAACTTAAACGAGTCGCATAGCTTTCTTACACTTTTAACAATTTCACTTGCCTTTTTGTTTTCAATAAGGCAGGAGTCTGTCTGAATTATTTTTCCCGAGCCTGACTGAAATACGCCGGACGCGTTTTTCTTTCTTTTATAATCGTAAAAAAATGCGGACTGAACCTTGTTTCGGTAGTGGTACGGTTTTTCCATACCGATTATTTTTTCAATCCTGCAAAAACCCGAAAGGAGTCCTTCGAGTTTTTTCTGCTTATAGGCGAGCTGTTCCTCGTACGGCATATGCACAAGCTGACAGCCTCCGCATTTTTTGTTTACGCTGCAAGTTCTTTCCATAATATCAAGACGGGAGGGCGCAAAAACCCTCCCACAAAACTATACGTTTTTAATGATTTCGTCTGCAAGCTCTTCAAGCTCTTTTATATTTTCGTCTGTAAGTCTTGTTTTGATTGAAACGGTTTTATCAAGAATACTGATATCCTTCATTTTTTCAAATTCCGCCTTCATTGTGCGGATTGCGCTCGGCGCCCATGAGGTATTCTCAACGAGGGCGACCGTTCTGTTCTGGAACGCCTTGTGCTCAAGATGATGAAGGTAATCGCTCATCGGCGCGAAAACGCCTGCGTCATAGCTTGAAGCCATACAGAGAAGAACGCTGTGGCGGAAGCCGTCCTCAACGCATTCTGCAATATCGTCTCTCGAAAGGTCAGCCATAGCAACTCTCGGGCATCCCTTTGCTTCAAGAATTTCCTTCATCTTTTCAGCGGCTTCAAGAGTGTTGCCGTGAATTGAAGCGGCGGCGATGAATACGCCCCTGTTCTCGGGTTCGTACTTTGACCACGTATCGTAAAGTTTAACTACCTCGGGGATTGTATCCGAAAGCACGGGGCCGTGGAGCGGGCAGATAAAGTCAATATCAAGTCCGCCGAGCTTTGCAAGAACTGCCTGAACCTGTTTGCCGTATTTGCCTACTATGTTGAAATAATAGCGCCTTGCCTCGCAGCTCCAGCCCTCGTCTGCGTCAACGGTTCCGAACTTGCCGAAGGCGTCGGCAGAGAAGAGAATCTTATCCTTTTCGTCATAGCTTACCATAACCTCGGGCCAGTGAACCATGGGCGCCATAAAGAAGGTGAGTTTGTGTTCTCCGAGGGATAGCTCGTCCTTTTCCTTTACGGCTATTATTCTTTCAGAAGGGATATCCGAAAACTGGGGGAACATCCTCAAAGCGCCCTGGGAGATAACGATTTTTGAAGCGGGATATTTCTCGGCGAAAACGTCAATGCTCGCGGAGTGGTCAGGCTCCAAATGGTGAACGATAAGATAGTCGGGCGTCTTTCCGCCGAGTATCTTATCAAGATTGTCAAGCCATCTGTCTACGGCGATTTTATCAACGCCGTCGCATACCGCAATCTTTTCGTCAAGTATAACGTATGAGTTATACGCCATACCTTTTTCAAGCATATACTGGCCTTCGAAAAGGTCGATTTCATAATCGTTTACGCCTGCATATTTAACTGTATCCGTAATTTTTACCATAGTTTTTCTCCTTAATTATACTATTTATATATTACAATATTTTAAAAGTTATTGCAATAACATTTGCTAAAAATCGAATCTTATGTTAAAATAGACGCGGAGGCATTATATGGATATTAAAAATATTGTTACTCAGTTCAGATTTGAAGGCGAGTTCAGAAACGTTGAGGAATTCGGCTCGGGCCATATAAACAGTACGTATATTGCCGATTTCGGCGAGAAGAGATATGTAATTCAGAAGATTAATACAAACGTATTCAAAAATCCCGACGCTCTTATGGATAATGTTTTTTCCGTTACCCGCTATCTTAAAAATATAATAATTGAAAACGGCGGAGAGCCCGAAAGGGAAACGCTTAAATTTATAAGAACGAACGAGGGGAAAGAGTATCTTAAAACTCCCGACGGCGAGTGTTACAGAGCGTATATCTTCGTTGATAACAGTATCTGCTACGATTCAGCCGATACGCCCGAGATGTTCAAAAAAAGCGGTGCCGCTTTCGGTCAGTTTCAGAAGCTTTTGTCCGCTTTCCCCGCGGATACGCTTTTTGAAACGATACCCCATTTTCACGACACGTTTTACCGCTTTGAAAACGAGTTTTTAGTTTCGCTCGAAAATGCGGACGAAAGCAGAAAAGAAAATGCAAAGGCTGAAATAGATTTCATTATTTCCCGAAAGGGCGAGATGAAAAGAATTACCGATTTGCTTGAAAACAACCGCATCCCCGTAAGGGTTACCCATAACGACACGAAACTCAACAACGTTCTTTTTGATAAGAACACGGGGGACTGTCTTGCCGTAATTGACCTTGATACGGTAATGCCGGGCAGCGCGCTTTATGATTTCGGCGATTCAATCCGTTTCGGCGCAAGCACAGCTGCCGAGGATGAAAAAGACCTCAGCAAGGTCGAAATGAGCCTTGATTATTTTAAAGCGTATGCCGAGGGCTATCTAAGCGAGGCGGGGGACACGCTTAATTCCTGCGAAAAGGATAATCTTGCTTTTTCCGCAAAATTGATAACGCTTGAATGCGGAATGAGATTTTTAACCGATTATCTTAACGGAAACGTATACTTTAAGGTCGATTACCCCGAGCACAATCTTATCAGGGCGAAAAACCAGTTGAAACTCGTTTCGGATATGGAAAACAAGATGAGCAAAATGGAAGAAATAGTCAATAGTATCCAGTCACCGGCACTAGACACTTATGACTAAAAAAGATGCTGACCGTCGGTCAGCATCTTTTTTTATGATTTAAGTTCAATTCCGAGGGATTTAAGGTCTGCAACAATCTTGTCCGCAACCTCCTGAACCTCTTCACGTTTAAGCGTTTTTTCTGGGTGTGAGAATACGATTCTCGTAGTGATTGATTTTCCGTTTTCGTCCTCGTAAACGTCGGTGACCTCAATGCTCTTGATAAGCGGAGAGTTCGCTTTTTTAATTGCCTTTGCAACGGGTTCAAAACGTTTCGTGATAAACGAAAGGTCAATTTCAATCGTCGGGAACTTGCTCGGCTCCTCGTACTTAATCGAAGCGTTTTCAATCTTAGCAAGCTCGTTAATATCAAGCTCGGCGTAAACGATAGAAGCCTTCTTGTCAATCTTCTTTGCAACCGTCGGATGTATGAGTCCGATTTCGCCGATTTCAACTCCGTCGCAGATTGCCTTGTTGAGGTTTCTCGGGTGCTGGAACGGATGGGAAACTTCCTTCGCCTCGTAGCTTACCGCCTTGTGTTTAAGGTCGTCGGCAATAACGTTAATTATGTCGCGAAGCTCGAAATAAAGCACGTTAAGCGGCTTGACTCTTGAATAAAGAGTAATGCCGAGCTTTTTCTTTTCGGTGCAGAGATTGTTTTCGTCAATGCCCGTTACGACGCGTCCGATTTCAAAAATACCGAAAACCTGACAGAGCTGAGTCGGTATCATCGAGTTTCTTATCGTTTCAATGTTCGGGTTCGTAGCGTTAATGAGTTTGATTTCGCCCTCAACGTCGAGGCCTAAATCCTTAAGCTCGTCATAGTAACCCCAGACGTAGGAGTGAAGCTCGTGGAGCGAGTAACGCTTAACGAGTAAATCCTTAATCTTATCCTCGTCGGTCTTTTCAATATCGGGACGTACGGGATAAAGCGGGGAACGGGTAGTGTGAACGTCGAAGTTGTCATAGCCGTAAATACGCGTGATTTCCTCAATAATATCCGCCTTCATCGTAACGTCCTTCGTGCCTCTCCAGCTCGGTACGGTTACGCTGAATTTATTATCGTTCTCGCTCGCGTTGAAGCCGAGGGAGTTGAGAGTGCTTACAATAGTGCCGTTGTCAATTTTAATTCCCGTGTATTTGTCAACGAACGCCTTGTCAAAATCAATATTGATTTCAGGATAGTGGTAAGCGTATTCGTCAGTGAGCGAGGAAACTACCTTTGCGCCCGAGTCAATATCCTGCAGGAGCTTGATGAAACGTCCTATAGCAACGTCGCACATTTCGGGGTCAAGACTCTTTTCATATCTCATTGAGGCGTCGGTTCTGTGAGCAAGACGAACCGTTGACTTACGGATTGAAGCCGCGTCAAAGGTTGCGCTTTCAAGCGTAAGAGTCGTTGTATCCTCAACGATTTCGCTATCAAGACCGCCCATAATACCCGCGATAGCAACGGGGGTTTCGTCGTTGCAAATCATAAGGGTGTTTTCGTCAATATTTCTCTCAACTCCGTCGAGAGTTTTGAATACGAAGGGCTTGTCGTAGCGCCTGATTCTGATTTTGCCTACCTTGCGGGAGTCGAAGGCGTGCATCGGCTGTCCCATTTCGAGCATAAGATAGTTCGTGAGGTCGGCAAGGAAGTTAATCGCCCTCATACCGCAGTAGTAAAGACGTATTCTCATATTGACGGGGGATACCGTCTTATTGATATTTTCAACCTGCATGCAGGAATATCTCTGGCAAAGCGGGTCGAGTATTTTCATATCAACCTTCGGAAGGCCGTCATATTTCGCCCAGTCGATAGTTTCAATGGGCTTGAGTTCTCTTCCCGAAAGGGCTGCAAACTCTCTTGCAATACCGTAATGTCCCCAGAGGTCGGGGCGGTTTGTAAGCGATTTATTGTCAACCTCGAAGATAATATCCTCAATTTCATATGCGTCTTTAAGGTCGGTTCCGCAGGGAATATCGTCGGTGATTTCCATAATTCCGCTGTTATCGTCCGAAATGCCGATTTCCTTTTCGGAGCAGCACATACCGTAGGAGGTGTAGCCCGCAAGCGCTCTCGGCGCAATTTCAATCTCGCCGATTTTAGCGCCTACCTTTGCAAACGCGGTTTTCATACCTACTTTTACGTTGGGCGCGCCGCATACTACGTCGGTAAGCTGACCGTCGCCCGCGTCAACCTTTAAAAGGTGAAGCTTCCTTGAGTCGGGGTGGTCCTCAATGCTTTTAATCTCGGCGCATATTATGCCCGAAATGTCCGAGCCTTTGAAGAATATATCATTTTCAACCTCGGCAGTAGAGAGTGAAAACTGATTTATTAATTTTAATTTATCCAGACCGCTTAAATCAACAAAGTCCGAAATCCAGTTCATTGATAAAAACATTTAATTCACTCTCCTTTCTTAATCTTCGTCGTCGGTAAACTGCGACATAACCTTAAGGCTTCCGCTGTTGAGGTCGCGTATATCGCTGATACC
>CAJOER010000075.1:18896-21524 GCA_905233805.1 uncultured Eubacterium sp.
AGCTCAAGCCAGCCGCTGTGCTTACAGCTTGAACAGCCCTCGCCGCCGCAGATAAGGCAGCTTATGTCAAGCTCAAAGCCGGGTTCTACGAAGGGGAAGAAGCCGGGACGGAGCCGTACCTTAATATCCTTCTGGAATACTTCTGAGAGCATTGTTTTCATAAAGTAAATAAGATTTGAAATTGAAATATCCTTATCTACCATCATACCCTCCATCTGGAAGAAGGTGTTCTCGTGGCAGTTATCGGTTGCCTCGTTCCTGAAGCAGCGGCCGGGGAAGATTGCCTTAATCGGCACGCCGTCCTCAACGAGGGACTTTTTATACTTTCTTAAAATCGCGTTCTGCGCTGCAGAGGTCTGGCTCTTTAAAAGCTGACCGTTAGTGAGATAATAGGTGTCCTGCATATCGCGCGCGGGGTGGTCCTTCGGGATATTTACCGACTCAAAGCACTCATAGTCGGTTACAACCTCGCTGTAATCCTCGACGGTAAAGCCCATTGACTTGAATATCTGCTCGCACTGACGCTGAACGAGGGTAATCGGATGATACGAGCCCCTCGTAAGCTTTGCAGGCATTGAAAGGTCGAATTCGGGCATAAGCTCGATTTCCTTTTGTACCTGTAATTCCTTTAATTCGTTCGTCTTTTCGGTAATCTTTTCGGCGACCGCGCCTTTAAGCTCGTTGACCGCCTGGCCGAAAGACTTTTTCTCTTCGTTTGAAAGCTCCTTCATACCCTTTAAAAGGTCGGTTACCGAGCCCTTTTTACCGAGATATGAAACCCTGATGCTTTCGAGCTCGGATAAATCCGCAATTCCCGCAAGCTCTTTTTCAAACTGTTCCTTCAGTTCAAGAATTTTACTGTTCATATTAACCTCCGTTTAAAAAAACAAAAACCGCCTCAAAATGAGGCGGAGTAATTCCGTGGTACCACTCAAATTACAGAATATATAATTCTGTCACTCTTATACCTTAACGCGGTATGTACGCCCTGCTTAGTTTCTCGCAGGGGGCTCATCGGCTGAAATTCAGCGCTTTTCTTCTGCGTGCTCGCACCGACCGCACGCTCTCTTAAAGAATGCCAAACGCCTACTTACACCGGCTCAAAGCCGTTTTTTCATATTGCATAAATTATAACCCCCGCGCCCTTTAATGTCAAGAGTTTATTTATAATTCCTCCCCGTCATAATCCATATCAATACCGCCTTCGTTCTCTTCAATAATAATACTTCTCGGTATTATCATTGTCAAAGCTATATGCATAAGCAGTCTCTTCTGTTATGAATGTTATGCTCATAAAAAAACACAAAGAGATAAAAATAACGAAACAACTCTATAGCATATTTTATTTTTTGATAAAACTGTCGACATAATAAATATCTCCTATAGTATAAGTGGTTAAAAAGCTTACTCCACTTAATGCTCCTGAATTTCTTTTAAAACTAGTTTTATCTATTAAATAAATGTTAATCTCATCTTTTGTCAATTTGTTTCTTGACAAGACGACTTTCTTTTGCTCATAGTATTTATTATATTTTTCATTACCGATTATTATTTTTTCATTTTCGTTTAAAAACTCGTTTTCGTCTTTTGCATAATCTAAGATATTATCCACTTTATAAAAAATTCCTAAACCGTGAACGCTCCCATATTTCCTTTGGATTATAAGCAATTTTTCCGCATCTTTCTTATCAAATACCTTTTTGGGGGTCCAAGGTAGAGTATATTCGTAATAATCCAAACTTTCAGATGAATGATAAATAATATCAGAAAAAATTTCTACACCTACAATCTCGGGGTCAACTTTTTTTTGCAGATATTCCGTACACCAGTTAAATATATCTTCAAGCTGATAATCGTCTGCATACTGATTATTCGTATATTCAACATTGAATTCTCTGCCATTATATTCACACACCCATTTTTCATTATAATGTACAATGCTTGAACCTCCTTCTAAATCCAAATTGCGTTTTGTTCGTTCGGGTTCGTGTTCTCTGATTTTTATATCACTTGTTTTCCAAGAATACTTTTCAGCCAACGCGGATTTCATTTCATAATTTAAAAACACTTTGCTAGATACTAGAATTGCAACAGCAATCACAAATATAACTAAAACAGAGACAAAGATTATGTTTCTTTTCTTCATTTCCTCAACTCCAAAACTCAATTAATTAATAAACTATTTATTCCATTATATCAATACTTAATGCAAAAATGTACAAAAAAATGACAAAAAAAGACATATTTAATAAAAAATTTAGGATTGACAAGCGGATTTTACCCGTTCGCCAACCCTATTTTCATATTTTT
Source organism: uncultured Eubacterium sp. (assembly GCA_905233805.1). GTDB lineage: Bacteria > Bacillota > Clostridia > Oscillospirales > Acutalibacteraceae > Eubacterium_R. The sequence goes on from CAJOER010000075.1 coordinate 21,207, forward strand.
CGGTTATCCCCCAACTACTAGTAACTAGTCGCTGGCCTACTCTGTTTTTCCCATAACATCGAGCGGGTTAACCGCTTTTCCGTCAAGGCGCGTTTCAAAATGAAGATGCGTTTCGTCCTCGCCCTCGCAGGGAACCTTTCCGAGCGTTCCTATCTTATTTCCGATATTAACCGCGCTGCCCTTTTTAACCGCAACGCTTTCGAGACCGCAGTACTTTGCAACGAGCTTTCCGCCGTGGTCGATTACGACTACCTGGCCGTACATATTATCCGTGTAAACGTCAAGCACAATTCCATCGTTGACTGCAACAACCTCGTC
>CAJOER010000076.1 GCA_905233805.1 uncultured Eubacterium sp.
GCGCGTTAAACGCGGCGCTCATACCCGCGCCAGCGCCGCAGGAGGTCATTCTTATTTCGGTAGTTCTGTCGGATTTTGTCAGCCTTGCGGCACCCTTGCCCGCCATGCCTCCGAGCTGAACGGAAGGACCTTCGCGTCCGAGCGAAAGACCGCCGAAAACAGTGAGCGTTCCGCCTATGAGTTTCGCTATAATAACCCTCCACCAGTTAAGTGAAAAATAACCTCTTACGTCGCCCGTAGTCTGCGGAATTCCCGAACCCGCAGCGTCGGGCTCATATTTATTTACGCAGTAAACTATAAGTCCGAGGCAGGCAAGCAAAACAAGCCATACAGCCGTTTTCAGCGGGCTGCCCTTAACAAAATCGAGCACTTTGAGAAGCCCGTCCTCGGCAACCTGTAAAAGAAAACGGTAGAAAACGCAAATAAGACCGGAGGCAACTCCGACCTCCGCGCCGCGGATAATCAGGTATATACTCTCGGTCCTTTTTGATTCAATTTTTCTGAAAGTCGTTTTTTCCTTGTTTTGCATCAGTCAAATAGTACCGTACTGAAATAGCGCTCGCCCGTGTCGGGGAGAACGGTAACAACGGTCTTGCCCTTTCCGAGTCTTTTAGCAAGTTTTAACGCCGCGGCAACGTTTGAGCCGCTTGAAATACCGCACATAATACCCTCTTCACTTGCAAGACGGCGCGCGGTTTCAATCGCTTCACTGTCGGATACGACGCAGATATGGTCATAGATATTTACGTTGACATTTTCGGGGATGAGTCCGTCGCCGATACCCATCTGAAGATGCGTTCCGACCGCGCCTCCGCTGAGAATTGCGGCGTTTGACGGCTCAACCGCCCAGATTGTAATAGCGGGGTTCTGTCTTTTTAGCACCTCGCCTATTCCGCTTATTGTTCCGCCCGTGCCTACTCCGCTGCAAAAGCCGTCAATATCTCCGTTAACCTGTTCGAGAATCTCGGTAGCGGTGTAGTAGATATGCGCCTTCGGGTTGTCCGGATTGTCAAACTGCGAGGGGATAAATACGTTTTTATCCTCTTTTGCCATATCCTCGCTGATTTTAATACAATCGGCAATACATTTTCCGATATCGCCGTCGTCGTGTACGAGGATAACCTCGGCGCCGTAGTTTTTAATAAGCTTCCGTCTTTCCTCGGAAACGGAATCGGGCATAATGATTTTAACCTTGTAGCCCATAACCGCGCCGACAAGGGCAATACCTATTCCCTGATTTCCGCTCGTAGGTTCAACGATAATTGAATTTTTGTCAATCTTGCCCGATTTCGCCGCACATTTAAGCATATTATACGCGGTTCTCGTTTTAATAGAGCCGCCTATATTAACACCCTCGTATTTTACGAGGATTTCGGCCGAGTCGGGTTCGACTATTTTGTTAAGTCTTATCATCGGGGTGTGCCCGATTGCGTCAAGTATCGTGTTACAAATCATTTATTCATTTCCTCAATTACATCTGTTACCTGAACAATATTTTCAATTACGGGAACGTCGGGACGTAAATCCTTACCGGTAAACCAGCCGCGGTTTACTCTTACTGCCTTCATTCCCGCACCCAGCGCCGCTTCAATATCGTTTACCGGGTGGTCGCCCACGTAAACGCATTCAGCGCATTTTATATCAAGCCTTTCGGCTGCAATTTCAAATATCCTTTTATCGGGCTTATTAATTCCTATTTCCCCGCCTATCAGAAGAAAGTCGATAAGCGGCATTAGCCCTGCGTTTTTCACTTTGTTTTTCTGAAGATACGCCGGTCCGTTGGTTAAAACACCGACGGTGTAGCCAAGGCTTTTCAGTTCTTTGAAAACCTCGGGCACTCCTTCATAAAGCTGTACGAAATTGCAAAAGGTGTGAACGTAGCGCTCTGCTAGCTCTTCGGGGCTCGGGGAATCCTCCCACTTCCAGAATTCCTTCAGCTTTTCGTGAAGCTTTGCTCTGTCAAAGTAGCCGCCGTTATCGTGAAGGCGCATCTCGTCTTTTCTTTTTTCAAGCTGAGCGCCTTTGAGGTCGGGCATATACTGCGCGAAAAACGCGTCCATATAATGCTCAAACGCCCCTGTTCTGTCCTGCAGAGTCTCGTCAAAATCAAACAATACTGCTTTTATCATTTATAAGCTGTTCCTTTAATTCGTCAAGAGAAGAAAAGGCCATTTCCTCTCTTATATATCTGACTAATTCTATTCTTACGGTTTTTCCGTAAAGGTCGCCGTCAAAGCCGAAAATATGAGTTTCCGACAAAGGCTCCTCAACGCGCCAGCTCGGACGGATTCCGATGTTTGTAAAGGATTTGTAGAGTTTTCCGTCAATCTCCGCCCTGCTCTCATAAACGCCGTATTTCGGCACGGTGAGGCCGTCGGGAAAACTTTGGTTTGCGGTCGGGAAGCCGATTTTTCTTCCTCTTTCGTCGCCTTTTACGACTGTATTTTCATAGGTGAAATTATAGCCGAGCATAGCGTTGGCGTCGCCGATTTCTCCGCTTAAAAGCGCGTTTCTTATTCTCGTGGAGCTTATCGGCTCGCCCTTGTAGTCAAGGTGTTCGAGAATACGAACCCATACTCCGCGGCTTTCAAGATATTCCCTTAAATCGAGAGCCGACCACATCGCGCCCTTTCCGAAACGGAAATTATACCCGCAAAGGAGTATCCCCGCGCCGTAGCCGTCAATAAGAATATCGTCAACAAACTGAGTTGCGCTCATATCTTTAATTGTATTAAAATCAGCGAATACCGCGTTTTCGTATCTTCTTTCAAATATACTTTTCTGAAGAAGAGTAAACTTGTTGTTTACGCAGTATACGATTGCATTGTCAGCGCCTGTAATAACGGTTTTATGCGCAAGGTGCATACCGTCAAAATGAGTGCGGATAGCTTCTTCGATAGCCTCCTTGCACTTGATGTTCCATCTCTTGCTCTCACGGTAGTCCGTAAGCTCGTTTTCATATCTTGCAGTTTCTGCCGAATACTTATATATTGGCACCATATCACATCATCTCCTCATCGCAGTAGTTATACGCACGGTCTGCGCCTCGGTTACGATAATCTTTTTATAATCTTTAAACACTTCGGACAGCGGAACTATAAGGCCGTCAAAGCCCTCGCCCGAGTCCTTTCTTCTTTGAAGTTCATCAAGCGTTACGCAGTTTTCAAGCGTAAAGCCCATAGCCTGAGTTCTTTCAAGCTCAGTCATAACGGCGCCGCAGCCGAGCGCGCTTCCTATATCGTCAATAAGGGAGCGTATATACGTTCCCTTCGAGCAAAGCACGTCGATTGTGTATTCGCCGTTTTCATATCCGAGGAGTTCAAGACGTCTGATTTCAACCTCGCACGCCTTTCTTTCAACTTCTACGCCCTGTCTTGCAAGGTCATAAAGTCTTACGCCGTCAACGCTCTTTGCGCTGAACATGGGCGGGAGCTGCATTATTTTCCCTTTAAAACTTTCAAGCGCCGCCTCAACATCTTTCGGCTCTGCGGTAACCTCGCTTTCGGTTATCACTTTGCCCGTGATGTCAAGCGTGTCGGTAGTTTTCCCGAGTATAAACGAGGCTTTATAGCCCTTGTCGCTGTCGGGAAGGAAGTCAAGAAAGCGCGTGGAACTTCCGAGCATAACGGGAAGAACGCCCGTCGCCATAGGGTCAAGAGTTCCCGTATGGCCGGCTTTTTTTACCCTCATTATGCCTTTAACCTTTGAAACTGCGCCGAAGGAGGTTATCCCCTCGGGTTTATTGATACAGATTATTCCCATACGTCCTCTTCAACGGTTTCGCCGCTTTCAAGCGTTTCTCTGCACTTGTCAAGAAGTATCTTTTTAGCCTCTTTATAATCGCACTTAAACTCGCACGCCGCAGCCTGCTTGTGACCGCCGCCGCCGAAATTCTTTGCAAGTTTTGAGGCGTCAACGCTGTCATAGGTTCTTATTGAGCACTTGCTCGTGCCGTCGGTTTTTTCGCGTATGGTAAGGCCTATTTCAACGCCCTCAATCTGACGGGTGAGCGCAGGAATAGCCTCGGTTTCCTCTTCCGAAGAACCCGATTTTTCATACATATCCTGCGTAAGCGTTATCAGGCAGATTCTCTCGTCACAGAAGAATTCCATGCCCTCGATAGCAAGTCTTTCAAGAGCGGCAAGGCTCTTAGGCTTCTGCTCAAACATAATACGGTTAATCTTCGCGTTTTCCGCTCCGAGGTCAATAAGCTCAGCCGCGGCGCGGTAGGTATTTGAGGTCGTACTCGCAAATCTGAAGCAGCCCGTATCGGTTGTAATTCCCGTAAACAGGCATTCTGCGATATGCTTGTCAACCTTAATCCTCATCGCCTTAATTACCTTGAAAACCGTTTCGGCGGCGGCTGCCGCGTCGGCGATTAAAAGAAGGTTATCGGCGTAGCCTGTATTACTCGGGTGGTGGTCGATACATAAATCAACGCGTCCCGCATACTGTTTTTCAAGCGAGCCGAGAAGCTTTTCCGTGGCAACGTCTACCGCAACGATATATTCTTCCTCAAAATCGGGAATAGATATATCGCAGAAAAGGTAGTCGTATTTTTTCGGAATTTCATCCGCGCATATTACCCTCGCCTTTTTACCCGCTTTAAGCAGCGCACGGCAGAGCGCAAAACCGCAGCCGAGCGTATCGCCGTCGGGATGTGCGTGGGTGAGAATAAGGATATTATCCTTCTCTTTAAGTATGCTTGCACACTTTTCAACATTAATTCTCTTCATTTTCGTCCTCTGAAAACTGAATATTCTTTAATTTGTCAAAGAGCTGAAAGCCCTTTTCAATAGAATCGTCCGCAATAAATCTAAGCTCGGGAAGCTTACGCAGATGAAGCGAATCGCCGAGTCTGTGGCGGATAAAGCCCGACGCGCTTTTAAGTCCCTTAACGGACTCCTTCGCCGTCTCTATCCCCTCGACCGCGCTAACGTAAACCTTGCAGTAGCTTAAATCGCTGCTTACCTCAACCTTGACAACGGTGAGCATATCCGATACTCTCGGGTCCTTAACTTCGCGGAGAATATGAATAAGTTCACGCTTGATGTCTTCGGTTATTCTGTCAATTCTGTAACCTGGCATTTATATCTACCTTCAATTATTAATCTCTGTATTCCTCTACTACGTAGCACTCGAAAACGTCGCCTTCACGGATATCGTCAAAGTCAACGAGCGAAATACCGCACTCGTAACCCGAGGATACTTCTTTAACGTCGTCCTTGAAACGCTTGAGGTTAGCAATCTCGACGTCGGCAACCTGCTCGCCGTCCCTGATAACTCTTATCTTACCGTCGCGTCTTACGTTACCGCTTGTAACGATAGAGCCTGCAATAGTACCTGCCGAAGAAATTTTGTAAACCTCGCGTACCTCGGCAGTACCGGTATCAACGTCTCTGTACTTCGGAGCTCTCATACCGCGCATTGCGTTTTCGATATCCTCAATAGCGTCGTATATAATATCATATGTTTTAATTTCAATTCCGTCTCTTTCGGCGCTTTCCTTGGCAACGGGGTCAACGCTCGTGGCAAAGCCGACGATAATAGCGTTGGACGCGTTTGCGAGCATAACGTCGCTCTCGTTAATAATACCTACGCCGCCGTGGATAATGTTAACGCGTACCTCATCGTTATCGATTTTAAGGAACGACTGCTTAACCGCCTCAACGGAGCCCTGAACATCAGCCTTGACGATGATGTTGAGTTCTTTCATCTCGCCGTCCTGTAAGGTGTCGAAGAGAGTATCAAGAGTAACCTTCTGGAACGCCTTGAATTCCTCTTCCTTAGCCTCTTCCTTGCGCTGCTCAACAAGCTGTCTTGCGAGCTTTTCGTCGGAAACTGCGTTGAATAAATCACCGCTCATCGGCGCAGCGTCAAGTCCCATAATCTCAACGGGAACGGACGGGCCTGCCTCGTTGAGTTTCTTGCCTCTGTAATCGGTCATGGCTCTTACTCTTCCGACCGCGGTACCTGCAATAATTACGTCGCCTGCGTGGAGAGTACCGTTCTGAACGAGAAGGGTAGCGATAGGACCTCTGCCCTTATCGAGCTTAGCCTCGATAACAACGCCCTTAGCCGTTCTGTCAGGATTTGCTTTGAGTTCGCACATTTCCGCAACGAGATTAATTGTTTCAAGAAGCTTATCAATGCCCATTTTCGTCTAGCCGAAACGGGAACGCAGATTACGCTGCCGCCCCACTCTTCGGGTACGAGTTCGTGCTCGGTGAGCTGCTGCATAATTCTGTCGGGGTTTGCGCCCTCTTTATCCATCTTGTTGATAGCTACGATTATTTCTACGCCCGCAGCCTTAGCGTGGTTAATAGCCTCGATAGTCTGCGGCATAATACCGTCGTCGGCTGCTACTACGAGCACTGCAATATCGGTAGCCATAGCGCCTCTTGCACGCATAGCGGTAAACGCTGCGTGGCCGGGAGTATCAAGGAAGGTTATAACCGAACCGCCCTCGGTAGTTACCTGATAAGCGCCGATAGCCTGAGTAATACCGCCCGCCTCGGTTGAGGTTACGTCGGTATTTCTTATTGCGTCAAGGATTGAGGTCTTACCGTGGTCAACGTGACCCATAACGCATACAACGGGACAGCGCGGAATTGCGTTCTCGTCGTTTTCGTCCTCTTCTTCGATAATCTGTTCCTCAATTGAAACGACTACTTCTTTCTCAACCTTTGCGCCGAGTTCTGTTCCGACAATCTCAGCGGTATCGTAGTCGATAACCTCGTTTACGGTTACCATCATACCGAGTTTCATTAATTCCTTAATTACCTCGGTAGCCGTCATACGAAGGAGGGAGGCAAGCTCGCCGACAGTAATTTCCTCGGGTACGGAAATTTTAATCTGCTGCTTTTTCCTCTGCTCTGCAATTCTTGCAAGACGCTGAGCCTCGGTTTCCTTCTTCCTTGAATGGGGCTTTTTCTTTCTGTACTGCTTGGATTTCTGGGAGAGCTTCTGCTTGTTCTGGTTATCGTTATAACTGCTTGCAGGAGCAATATCCTCGTACTTCTGATTGTATTTTTCAAGGTCAACCGTATTTGCCCTTGTGTCAATTCTTCTTGCCTCGCCCTTGGTTCTTGCCTGGGGAGTCTGGTTAGCCTTTTTCTTCGCCTTTTCCTCGGCGCGCTTTGCAGCCTGTTCCGCCATCTGAAGAATAGCCGCCTGAGACTGATGCTTCTTGCTCTTGGAGTCGGTCTTGGGTTTTGCCGCCGCCTCTTTCTTGGCTTCCTTCTCTTCGGGAGTAGGCTCCCTCTTTGACGCGAAATAAGGCTCAAGGGACTTTAATTCGTGTTCCTTGGTAATTCTGTCAAAAATTATATTGAGTTCGTCCTCTGTAAGAACGGAACTTGATTTTTTAGCAGGTCCTTCGATGTATTTTGAGATAAGCTCAATAAGAGTCTTACTCTGCTTTCCGAAATTTTTAGCAAGGTCGGAAACCTTAATTTTCACCATCATACACGTTTACCTCCTGATTAATTAGTTCAGTAATACGGCTTGCAAAATTCTCATCGTTTACGGTAAGCACGCCCGCTTTATACCCGAGCGAAAAGAAGATTTCGTCAATCGTTTCGCTTATTTTAACGCAGGGTGTACGGGAAGCCTCTCTTTCAAACTCGTCAACAACGCGTTTTGAAATATCGCTTGCAAAAACTATAAGCTTTGCTCTTCCCTTTCTCACCGAATCGAGCGCCGTATCGTGCCCCATACTCAGCTTGCCCGCTCTTCGCGCAAGTCCGAGCATGGAAAGATATTTTTTATTCTGCATTTTCTATCTCTTTTTCCATTTCTTCATAAATGCCGTCGTCAATCGTTACGGAAAATGCGCGTTCAAAAGCTTTCTTTTTTCTCGCTTTTTTAAGGCACTCGGCGCTCTTGCAAACGTATGCGCCTCTGCCCGATTTCTTTCCCGTTAAATCGAGGCTGATTTCGCCCTCGGGTGATTTAACGACGCGAACAAGAGTTCTTTTATCAAACATTTCTCCGCAGCCTGTGCACATACGAAGAGGAGTTTTTTTAGTTTTCATAATTATCCCTCATAAAATCCCGATTCGGGCTTTATGTCAATTTTCCAGCCTGTGAGCTTAGCCGCAAGACGTACGTTCTGGCCCTTGTTGCCTATTGCAAGAGAAAGCTGGCCGTCGGGAACCGTAGCCCTGCACGACTTTGCGCCTTCGTCAAGAATTTCAACGTCGCATACGTCTGAGGGTGCAAGCGCAGCCGCAACAAACTCAACGGGGTCTTCGCTGTATTTTACGATATCGATTTTCTCGCCGCCGAGGGCGTCAACGATATTTGATACTCTCTGACCTCTCTCGTCCTTAGAATATACGGCAATCTTCGTTCTTGAGCCCGCCTCACGGGAAACGGATTTAATCTCGATAGTTCCGTCGAAGATTTCGGGAACCTCGGTTTCGAAGAGTCTTCTTACAAGTCCGGGGTGGGTACGCGAAATCATAACGCGCGGACCCTTGGTTGTCTCTTTAACGTCAACAACGAAAATCTTTGTAGTATCGCCTACGTAGAATACTTCGCCCGGTACCTGTTCCGCTCTCGGAAGAAGCGCCTCGTTTTTACCTATTTCAAGAGTAACGTTACCCGATACGGGGTCAACGTTAACAACCTTTGCGGAAAGAAGCTCCTGAGTCTTGCTCTGGAATTCAGCGTACATTTTTCCTCTTTCAGCCTCGCGGATACCCTGACGGATAACGTGCTTTGCCGTCTGGGCAACTATTCTGCCGAAGTTCTTCGTTTTAATCGGAATGTCAATAGTCTTTCCTACCTTTGCGGATTTACGGATAAGCTGTGCCTGTTCAAGAGTAAGGTCCGTATCGGGGTCCTCAATCTCCTCAACAACGTTCTTGCGTACGTAAACCTTAATTCTCTGCTTTTCGGGGTTTATATCGCAGTGAACGATATCCTTTCCGTTATAATCGTGCTTTGCGGCAACAACTATTGCATTGGCAATTTTTTCATAAAGATACTCGGCGTCAATGCCTTTTTCTGCTTCAAGCATTTTTACTGCTTCAAAAAATTCCTTACTCATTTTTCCTTTTTACCTCACTATATAAAATCGTTTATATCAAAATCGTCAAGCTTAACGAAATTAGTTTCTTTTTTGTCAAACGAAACCTCTCTGCCGTCGGCAAGCTTTACGGTTATTGTTTTATTCTCATATTTTTCAAGCGTTCCGCCGAAATCACGGACGCCGTCAATCGGTCTTATTGTCCTGAGCGTTACGGAAGCGCCTATATACTTTTCAAAGTGGGCGTCCCTCGTCAGTTCGCGTTCAACTCCGGGGGAGCTGACTTCAAGCATATATTTCTGAGGAATCGGGTCCGCCTCGTCAAGCGGTTTTGACACCGCGTGCGTTAAGTTTACGCAGTCGTCAATGGAAATTCCTTCCTCCCTGTCAATGAATATTCTGAGATACCAGTCGCTGCCTTCCTTTTTGAAGGTAATGTCCCAGATATCAAGTCCGAGTTCTTCGGCAAAGGGCTTTACTATTTCTTCTACCTTTTGTACGGTATTCGGCTTTGCCAAAAAAACACCTCCTAACAATAAAAATGAGCGGACGTTTTCGCCCACCTCAATAGTTTTTATTCGTACGATACTTATTATATATATAAATTTAGTTTTGTCAAGTATAATTTAAAATAATTTTAATATGGACATTTTGGGTTTAATATATTATAATGTAAACGATTTAACAACAGGAGAATACTTTTTATATGAAAATACTTGTACTTGCAGGCGGAATAAGTACCGAGCGCGACGTTTCGCTCACCTCGGGAAAAAACATATTAAAGGCGCTTAAAGACTGCGGCCATAATGCTAAAATGCTCGACCTTTTCCTCGGTTATCAGGGCGACCCGAACACCTATTTTGAAAGCGGAAAGGATTTTTCGGATATAGGCGAAATCGGCCTTTCCGACCCGATAATTGACGAGGTTAAGGCGTCGAGAGTCGGCGACAGAGCGGGACTTTTCGGCGAAAACGTTATGAAGATATGCAGAAAGGCGGACATTGTTTTTCTCGCTCTTCACGGCGAGGACGGCGAAAACGGCAAGGTTCAGGCGTCGCTTGACACCCTCGGAATAAAATATACAGGCTCGGGCTGTCTTGCTTCGGCAATCGCCATGAATAAGTTCGTGTCAAAGCAGCTTATGAACGCCAACGGCATT
>CAJOER010000077.1 GCA_905233805.1 uncultured Eubacterium sp.
TTACGGCGCAAAGGGCTACACCTGCCGTACCTCCGACGAGCTCCGCGCGGCGCTTGAAGACGCGAAGAAGCAGAAGAAGGCAGTCGTATTTGATATCAAGGTTCTTCCCAAGACCATGACTCCCGGCTTTGAAAGCTGGTGGAGAGTAGGCGTTGCCGAGGTTTCAAAGAGCGAAACCGTCGCGGCTGCTTATAAAGATATGCAGGAAAACATCGCTAAAACATTCGATTATTAATTGAGAATTGAGAGTTGAAAATTGAGAATTGACGGCGGGCTTTGCCCGCACCCATTATAAAATTGCCGTGCGCAGCACCGTTAATTCTCCATTCTCCATTCTGCATTTTCCATTAAATAAGGAGTAAAAGAAATGCTTAATCCCGATAAAGTAAAACTCGCCATTGCGCCAATCGGCTGGACTAACGACGATATGCCCGACCTTGGCGCGGAAAACACCTTTGAGCAGTGCGTTAGCGAAATGGCGCTCGCCGGCTTCAAGGGAAGCGAAATAGGTAATAAATATCCCGCTGACCCCGACGTATTGAAGAAGTATCTTGATATAAGAGGACTTCAGATTTGTAACGCGTGGTTCAGCTCATACCTCACCTCAAAGCCCTATGAGGAAACAATCGAGGCGTTCAAGGCGCACTGCGATAAGCTTTACAAACTCGGCGCAAAGGTTATCGGTGCGTCGGAGCAGGGCAATTCAATCCAGGGCGACCTTACCAAGTCTATTCTTGACGAAAAGCCGTATTATACCGACGAGCAGTGGGCGACCGTTGCAAAGGGCTTCAACGAAATGGGCGCCTACGCAAAGAGCAAGGGTATGTACTTCACCGTTCACCACCATATGGGAACCGGCGTTCAGACCGTTGAAGAGATTGATAAGCTTATGGAGCTTACCGACCCCGACCTCGTTTATATGCTTCTCGATTCGGGACATCTTACCTTCGCGGGCATTGACCCCGTGCCCGTATTTAAAAAGTATATAGGAAGAACGAAGCACGTTCACCTCAAGGACGTCAGAATGGACGTTTACAATAACGAGGTTGTGCCGAACCATATGTCTTTCCTCGACGCCGTAAGAGCGGGCGTATTCACCGTTCCCGGCGACGGCGACGTAGATTTCAAGCCCCTTTTCGATATTCTTGAAGAGGCTGATTACGAAGGCTGGGTAGTAGTTGAAGCGGAGCAGGACCCCGCAAAAGCCAACCCCTTCGAGTACGCAGTAAAGGCGAGAAAATACATCAAAGAAGTCGCAGGACTGTAAAAAAAATAAAAGCTCCCGTCGGGGAGCTTTATTTTTTATTATGCCTTTTGTTTTGCTTCCATAAGGTTTGTAAAGTTTACGATAAAGAGTACCGCGTATGCCGCCCACATAGGCAGGTTTTCAATAAGCGCGCTCTTGCCGACTATTACGAGAAGTACGAGCATTAACGCGAGTATTCCTACGAATATGACGGTCATAATTATATACTTTTTATCCTTTTCTCTGCATTTATGTACGAGGAAGATTACTACTCCCGCCGCGCCGAGCACCGCGAAGATAAGCGCCGTTGACCAGTGCGAAAGGCATTGAAGCGTCATAATCAAATCCTCGCCCGCCGAGGGCACGTTGACCGTTACGAAAAGCGCCGCGCAGCCGATTGAAGCGCAGATTATTCCCGCGCTGTTTTCGTAATTGTTTTTGCGGTACATATAAAGCGTGTTCGTGAATACGGATATTCCCGAAAATACGCACCACAGCTTAAAGAGCCAGGGGAAGTACAGCCCCATCATCGAGGCGGTGTACTTTATCGGGTCCATTAAAAATCCGTAAACCGTTACGAAAACGAAGCCCGAAACAAGAGTAATAATATTAAATACTTTTATTGATTTAGTAAGCTCTTTTGCGTAGTAAATCTTTTCGATAAATACGGGGTAGAGAATAAACAGCCCCGCTGAGAATATTATCCAGAGATAAAATGCTAACGCGCTCGGATACATCGGCTTTTCAAGCAGGGTGTTATCAACCGTGAAGGTATCCCACCTCATAAAACCGAGCATCCATACAAGATATGCGGCGGTCATTATCCACCATAAAATGCTGAATTTATTTATCTTTTTCATTTGCTTCTCCGTTCGCCGGTACGACGGGGTTTGCCGACGTCCACAGATGAATTCTTCCCGTATCGTTAAACGCCTTGAGCGTCATAACGGTAAGCGGTACTAAGAACATTCCTATAAATCCGAAAATCTTTAAGCCGAAGTAGAGTCCCATAAGAGTAATGAGCGGGTGAACGCCGAGCGAGTCGCCGACGATTTTCGGCTCGATATACTGACGCAGCAGGGTAATGATAATGTAAATAACTACAAGACCTATCGCCTGCGGGAACTTTCCGAGAATGAGGGAAATGAGCGCCCACGGAATAAGAATTCCGCCTGAACCTGCAACGGGCAAGATATCAAATATTGCAATAAGCGCCGCAATCCAGATATAATTCGGGTTTTTCATAATTCCGAGAAGAGTGAGAATTGAAAATCCGAGGAAAAGCTCGCCGAAGGTGATGAGCATAATAAGACCGTACGCTCTTATCATTTTAAGGATAGTCTTTGAGAATACCTGCTTGATTTCGAAAAGAAGGTTTTTCTTTTCCTTGGGGAGCTGTAACTGGATAAAGTGAACGATTCTGTTATAATCCTTGGTGAAGAATATCCACGCGATAAGACCTATAACAAGCGCTATCATAACTGACGGCACGTTCTTGACCACGTTTACTATTCCCGATACGCCCGAGCTTACGCCGTTTTTAACGGTCGACATATTGATTCCGAGAGCGGAAAGGTCAAAGTCCTCTATAAGCTTTGTAAAAGTTGAGGTAACCGTTTCGCTGAAAGACTTATATATTCCCTCGGGGAGGAACTTGAAGAAATTGAGTATCTCGTTTTCAAGCGTCGCGAGGAAGGTCGGGATATCGTTAAGCTGCTCGGTAAGATAGTTTACAAGAGTGCTTACTCTCGAAATAAGCTGAGCAAAAATGAATATGAAGGGGATAAGAACTATAACGATTACAAGAATAATAAGCAGTACGCACCAAAGAGTGTGGCACTTGTTATTAGTCTTTTTGTCAAGCTTTCTTATCGGGCCCTGTAAAAGCACGGCGAAGAAAAACGTGAGTAAAAACGGCGCCGTTACCCAGATTAAATACTTGAAAAACAGGTAAAACAGCGCAAGAACCGCCGCGAAGAATACTGTATTAACAAGGAAGTCTCTTCTCTTTGCAACTTTAGGGTTCATTTCTACCTCCTTAAAACAAAAATTTAGGTTTACGTTTTTATTTTAATGCAATATATACTAATATTCAAGCAAAAATATTTAACTTTCAATATTTTTTACCAAAAATTCAAAATTTCTCTTGTAAATGAATTTATTTAATGATAATATATAGAAAGTGTATTTCACAGTAATACAACTGTCCGTGGGTGGTGTACATTTTGAGCAAAGTAAATTATTTGTTAATCGACTCCTCGGTTCTTCCCGACGTTTACAGCGGAGTTATAAGAGCAAAAAGTCTGTTGATGACGGGGGAGGCGCCGAACGTAAGCGCGGCTGTAAAAATGGCAGGTATCTCGCGCAGCGCATATTATAAGTATAAGGATAAGGTGTTTGAATATTCAAACGCGGGCGACGACGCTATAACGATTAACGCGCGGCTCAGCGATAACGCCGGCGTACTCTCGTCGGTTATGAACACGCTTTATCTTGCGGGAGTAAACATTTTAAGCGTAAACCAGAGCGTGCCCGTAAACGGCGCGGCTAACGTTTCGGTTACGGTTCAGACCGCAAATATCAATACCACGGAAAACGGATTACTTGAAAAAATTAAGGCTGTCAGCGGAGTTCAGGCCGCTGAAATCAAGGCTGACGGCAGGAGGGACATATAAAATGAAGGTTGCAGTAATGGGCTACGGAACCGTAGGCTCAGGCGTAGTTGAAGTAATTGAAAGTCACGAAAGCGTAATTAAAAAACGTACGGGCGGGGATATTCTTGAAGTAAGCCATATTCTCGACTTGCGCGATTTCCCCGACGATAAGCATCAGGCGCTTTTCACCAAGGACTTTAACGATATATTAAACGATGAAGAGGTAAGCGTAGTTGCCGAAACAATGGGCGGCGTAAACCCTGCGTATGACTTCACGATGAAGCTTATAAAAGCGGGGAAGAGCGTTGTAACCTCTAACAAGGAGCTTGTTGCTCAGAAGGGGCTTGAGCTTCTCCGCGCCGCGAAGGAACACGGCGTAAACTATCTTTTCGAGGCGTCGGTAGGCGGCGGTATCCCGATTATAAGACCTATGGACCAGTGCCTTGCGGCAAATAATATTATCGGTCTTGCGGGTATCCTCAACGGCACGACAAACTTTATACTTACAAAAATGATTGAAGACGGTATGACCTTTGAGGACGCGCTTAAACTCGCGCAGGATAACGGCTATGCCGAAAAGGACCCGACCGCGGATATTGAGGGCTTTGACGCGTGCAGAAAGGTCTGCATTTTAGCGTCCCTCGCCTTCGGAAAACACGTTTATCCTAACCAGGTTGCAACCGAGGGTATTACGAATATTACTCTTGAGGACGTTTCTTATACCGCCTCCGTTGGCGGCGTAATAAAGCTCCTCGGCCAAATCAGATATTTTGACGAGGATAAGATTTCCGCTTTCGTAAGCCCTGCCGTAGTATTCAGCGGCTCCCAGCTTGCAAACGTAAACGGCGTGTTCAACGCTATTCTCGTAAGGGGCGACGCGGTGGGCGACGTATGCTTTTACGGCCCCGGCGCAGGAAAACTCCCGACCGCTTCCGCAGTTGTTGCCGATATGGTAGATGCCGCGAAGCACACGAAAAGAAGAAAGATTTTCGGTTGGGACGAGGGCAGCGAAAACTATGTTGTTGACCATAAAGCGGTACTCAAAAACCCGTTTTACGTCCGCGCAAAAGCCTCCGAGGGCGAGATTAAAAAGCTCTTCGGCGAGGTTAAATTCCTTAAAAGAATCGGCCAGCCCTCCGACGAGGTTGCATTTATTACTGACGCTATGACCGAAAACGAACTGAAAACAAAACTTGAAAATACCGACACTATTAACACTATAAGAGTAACCGACTATTAATACGGATATAGGAGAATTGTATGGCACTTATTGTTCAGAAGTTCGGCGGCAGCTCCGTTGCAAACGCCGAAAGGGTTATGAATGTTGCCCGCATCGTAACCGAAACTTATGCTCAGGGCAATGATGTGGTGGTTGTGGTTTCCGCCCAGGGCGACACCACGGACGACCT
>CAJOER010000078.1 GCA_905233805.1 uncultured Eubacterium sp.
AATTTATAAATATTAAAAAGCTGAGCGTCAAGACCGACTCTTTCCTGCTTGAAAAGAACTGGGCCCTTACTGTCCAGCTTTATTAAAATGGCAAGTATAAAAAAAACGGGAGATAAAACAATAAGTCCGATAAAACTGATTACTATATCAAATACTCTTTTAATATAAGACTTATACATACTTTCCTCTCCTTATAACTTTAAATATTATATTATATTAATTAAAAAAAGTCAATATAAAATAAGCAGTGTCACTGACACTGCTTAATTCTTTCAATTAAAGCCTGCGTTGAAAGGCATTTTGCATTTTTCAAAAGCTGTTTATATCTGTCCATATTATACTGCGAGTGTTCGGTTTCCTTTGACCAGAGGTGCATCGTCCATGCATCGTTCCCGAAATATGTACTAATCAGTACCCCGACTGCTGCCATTTTTGCTTTTGAAAGAACATCAAGGTCGAATACTGCCTGCATAAAGTATTTGTAAATGAAATACACGGCAATATTTTCGTTGAAAAAACTGTTTTCAATACTTCGGTTTTCCCTGTTTTTAACCTTTTCCTCCCATTCCGGATTAATAAGCTCCGGGTTAATAAATACGCCGAAGAAATCTGTTTCGTCGTTCCCTTTTTCATAAGAGTCAATTTCTGACTGAAGTTTTTCGGCATACTCAAGCATTTTAATAAGACGCAAAGCAATACTCTCATCACTTTGAAGAATATTATATATATCTTTTCTTGAATTTGATAACTTATAGTATAATTCCCCATCAATATCGTTGAGTGCAGGAGGCTCGGTATTAACCTCCACATCAAAAGTAAGATGTGAATTAAGAGCATATATCAAATCGGTAGCAACGGGACACGAAAAAGAAATGCCGATTTCTCTTACGGAGCCGAAATCATAAATAAAACGAGGGAAAGTCCTGCATGTGTAAGGAGTGTGCTCGCCGCCTATTGCAATATGCATATCGCAGAGATTTTCACTGTTAAGAAACGGACATCTCTTTTTAGGCGCAAGAGTAAAAATCGTGTTGCCGAACTCGTCTTTATCAAGAACGCTGTCAATACGTTTTTTTATTTCAAGTGAAGAATCAAGCGTGTTGTAAAATGCAAGGGACTCCGAATCGGCGTCAACCTCCCATCCCTGACAGCAGGAATCGGGACACTCCCCCGCTATACACTTAAAATCCTTATAATAACACGGTTTAACAATCTTCATAATCTATTCTCGCAAGCTGACTGTTCTTATAATTATAATCCTCGGAAACGTCTTTAATGACTTTAATTTCAAGAGGAATATCAACGCTTTCCTTCTCATCACAAAGTTCTATTTCTAGCACTGCTTTATCTTTCCAGAAATCAAAAACATCAAGTTCAAAATACTGCTTATTATATACAAAACAGTATCTGTTTTTCTTTATTGCTCTTTTACTATTATCCGCCGTTTTAAGAAGTTCGTTATACTCGCTTTGAGTAATAATGTGCTCGTACTCATGAGAAGAGGTATCGCTTATGCGCATCTTCACGGTTTCATAATAAAGAGTCACGCCCTCGGAGCTTCTTTTTCTTATTCTCCGCGTACCCAAATCAAAATTAAGGTACACCTGCTCTATACGACAATTATACGGATTGTATATATTGAGCGCTTCTATATCAGGAAATTCAACAAGGTATTTTCTTTCGATTTCTATATTATTTTCAAGCTGAAAAAGCTCTTTTTCAACCTCGTCTACGGTATCGCAGCACCTTAAGTGCGGGTGCCCCGTCCAGCGAATCAGCGCCTCTTTTGTGTACGGTTCAAGTAAAACCGCAATATCATAATTGCTCCACTCTGTAGACGGAATTTTATCTTCTGAACAAAAATAATCGACATTATTTCTTTTAATGTCAATTATTTTGTCACTTATTAATGCTATTTTCATTATTCACCTTTTAATTTATTACACATCATACGTGCTACTTTATATACGTCACCGCAGCCGAGAGTGATAACGAGGTCGCCCTCTTCGGCATTAGCGCAGACATATTCGCATATTTCCTCAAAAGTATCAATCTGAACTGCGCCGTCAATTTTAGAACTGAGGTCGCTTGCTTTAATTCCTATTGTGTTAACCTCACGCGAACCCATAATTTCGCTAATAACACATTTGTCAGCGATACTGAGCACCTCGGCAAAGTCGTCAAGAAGTTTAGCGGTTCTTGAATAGGTAAAAGGTTGATGTACCGCCCAGACCCGTTTGTAGCCCATTTTCTTTGCCGCGTTAAGGGTTACCCTTATTTCGGCGGGATGATGGGCATAATCGTCCGCAAAGGTTACGCCCTTATATGTTCCGAGAAGTTCAAAGCGCCTTGAAGCGCCGCCGAACTTTTCAAGCCCTGAGAGTATGCTGTCAATAGATGCGCCGCTGACATAAGAA
This sequence comes from uncultured Eubacterium sp., assembly GCA_905233805.1. Taxonomy (GTDB): domain Bacteria; phylum Bacillota; class Clostridia; order Oscillospirales; family Acutalibacteraceae; genus Eubacterium_R. The sequence goes on from CAJOER010000078.1 coordinate 2,418, forward strand.
GCAACAAATGCACAAAGAGAATTAAGTATATTGTGCTCACCGGGAACGGAAAGCTTTACTCTTGTAACAAATTCACCATTATGATAAACGTCATATTCACTGTGAAAACCGCCGGGAATATCAATATTCTTTGCAACCCACTCGTTAGAGTCGTTTTTACCTATTGAAATAAGCTGCTTTCCTTCAATTCCTTTTAAGGTGTCAACCGTGTTTTCGTCGTCACCGTTATAGATAATAATTCTCGTAGTCTTTTCGGCGAACTGTCTGAAAGACTTTTTAATATTTTCCAGGTTACCGAAGAAGTCAAGATGGTCCTCGTCAATATTGAGAATAACGGCAACGTCGGGATTCATATGAAGGAATGTATTGTTGAATTCACAGCTTTCACAAACGAAATTCTGGCTCTTGCCGAAACGGCCGTAAGCGTTGATAGCAGGCAGTTTGCCGCCGATTACGGCGGAGGGGTCAAGACCTGCTTCAAGGAGAATCTGAGTAGTCATTGAAGTTGTTGTAGTCTTACCGTGGGTTCCGCAAATACCTATGCAGTTTGTAAATATCCTGCTGAGCGCACCTAAAACCTCCGCTCTTTCAAATGTCGGGAAATTAGCCTTGGCATATTCAAGTTCTTCATTTCCCTTTAAAATCGCGTTGGTATAAATTACAAGGTCGGTATCGTCGGCAATATTTTCCTTAACCTGGCCTAAAAATACCTTGGCACCCTCTTTTTCAATTTTTCTGAAAGTTTCGGTATCGTTATTATCCGAACCCGTTATTTCATAACCGAGGGATAAGAGTATCTCGGCTACGGGACACATACCCGAGCCGCCTATACCGATAAAATGAATCTTTTTTGAGTTTTTAAGAAGTATATCTATATTATTCAAAAGGTATTCCTCCGAATTGTTTCAAATTGTCTGTAATATTATACTACAAACCGCATCAAAAATAAACACCTAATTTAATTAAATTCATAAAATGTAAAAGGCGGACTTATTTAAGTCTTATAACTTTCTTTGAGCGGTGACATTATTATGAATTTTTCAACACCTGATTTAAGCGATAAAAGAATAGAATATGCATCCCGTTTTCTTGAAAAGAACGGCCTTTTTAAAGTTGATAATCCCGAAAACGCGGATTTCATTCTTGTCGGCGTTAACCCTGATAAACACTTTTTAAATTATTCCAGCCCGATATTCGCGGGAAACGTAACGAATGAAAGCGTAACCGACTATACCAAAGAAGAAACTTTTGCAATTAAAAACGCATATCTGACGGCGGAAGCGGCGATTGCGCTCGCTGTAAATGAAAGTGAGCATTCGCTGATAAATTCAAACGTTTTGATTGCCGGATACGGTAGAATCGGTAAGGCGCTTCACAGATATCTAAGCGTATATACAGGTAATATAACTGTATGCGCAAGAAGTGAAACGGCAAGAGCGCTTGCGGGTTTGAATATGCTTTTAACCATGCCGGAATTTAACTTTATTTTCAATACAATCCCCCACCCTGTATTCAATGAAAAAGAATTAGAAAGAGTCGGCAGCGCTCTGCTGATTGACCTTGCTTCATTTCCCGGTGGGGTAGATATGCACTTTGCAAAAGCAAAAGGCGTAAGACTTATTACTGCAAGAGGTCTGCCTTCAAAATTTTCACCCGAAAGCGCTGGCGCAGTTATCGGCGAAACCGTACTTAAATTAATAAAGGAGGGTTAAATTTGAAAATAGGATATTGCCTGACAGGCTCTTTTTGTACCTTTTCAAAAGCAATTGAAGAAATAAAGCGTATTAAAGAAGCGGGACACGATATAACGGTTATTATGAGTGAAAACGCTTATTCTACCGATACCCGTTTCGGTAAATACGAGGATATAAACGAAACTTTAAGAATAATAAGCGGTAAAGAAATAATCCATACGGTAACAGACGCGGAACCGATAGGGCCGAATAAAATGTTTGACGTACTTTGCGTTGCTCCCTGTACGGGCAACACGCTTGCTAAGCTTGCCTGCGGTATTACAGACACAGCCGTTACAATGGCGGTTAAATCTCATATAAGGAATTCTCGTCCCGTTGTTATAGGAGTATCAACTAATGATGCACTCGGCGCAGCCGCTAAAAACATCGGTACGCTTATGAATTATAAGAACTTTTACTTTGTACCTTTTACAATGGATGACCCGCTGAACAAGCCTAAATCAATGGTATGTGATTTTACCAAGGTTCTTAAAACGATTGAATATGCATACGTTAATAAGGAAATGATGCAAAAAATATTTTAATTTATTATGAATTATATTGACTTTAAAATATAAAAAATATATATTAATTTCTATACAGTATTATCTGTAAATCGGGGAGAAGCTTTGCTTCGTATCAAAGAAGGAAGTGCATAATTGGAAAAGAAACTCATTGATTTAAGAAACTTAACGGTAAGCTACGGAGATAACGTAGTTCTTGATAACCTTAATTTATATATAAACGAAAAAGAGTTTATAACGCTGCTCGGTCCCTCGGGATGCGGTAAAACAACGACTCTCAGAGCTATTGCGGGTTTTATTAAACCCGACAGCGGAGACGTTATTTTCGAGGGTAAAAGAATTAATGATGTTCCCGCGCATAGGCGCAAGGTTAACACCATATTCCAGCGTTATGCTCTTTTTTCTCATTTAAACGTATATGAGAATATCGCCTTCGGTCCCCGACTTCAGAAAAAATCGAAAGACGAAATAAGAAAAACGGTTGCTTCAATGCTTGAACTTGTCAACCTTAAGGGCTTTGAAAAAAGAGAAATCGAATCTCTTTCGGGCGGCCAGCAGCAGAGAGTTGCAATAGCAAGAGCACTTGCTAACAATCCTCACGTGCTACTTCTTGACGAGCCTCTCGGCGCGCTCGATTTAAAACTCAGGAAGGATATGCAGCGCGAACTTAAAACAATTCAGAAAGAACTCGGAATTACATTTATTTACGTTACACACGACCAGGAAGAAGCGCTTTCAATGTCTGACAAAGTAGTAGTTATGGATAAGGGTAAAATCCAGCAAATAGGCACTCCGGAGGACATATATAACGAACCTGTAAACGCCTTCGTTGCGGACTTTATAGGCGAATCAAACATAGTTGACGCAATTATGCTTGACGACTATAAAGTAACCTTCGGCGGTGTAATATCCGAATGTCTTGACAGCGGATTTGAAAAAGACGAATTCGTTGAGGCGGTAGTGCGTCCCGAAGATATTAAAATAGTAAAAGTCGGCTCCAAGGCTGCTCTTACAGGAACTATAACAAGCGTTACTTTTAAAGGCGTTCACTTTGAAGTTCTCGTTGACGTAGGCGGTTTTATCTGGATGATTCAGACTACTATGGAGGGCCTTGAAGCAGGCAAAAAAATCGGTATGTATATTGAGCCTGATGCAATACACATTATGAAGCGCAGCGAATATTCCGGTGAGTTCGGCGATTATTCCTATTTCTCGGATGAAATGGACCATATTTCCGACGCCTCTTATGACTGGGAGGAAGAAGAAAATGAAGAATAAACTTGCGCTTAAACTCCTTGATAAACCGTATTTACTGTGGTCCGTATTGTTTACGGTTGCACCTCTGTTTATGGTAGGATATTATGCGCTCACTGACAAAAGCGGAGCGTTTTCGTTCGCCTCATTTGCGCAGATACCCGAATACTTTTCAACCATATTGCTCTCTATTCTTTACGGGCTTGCCGCTACGGTTATATGTATCGTTCTCGGCTACCCCTTTGCATATTTCTTATCCAAGCACACCGAAAGAACGCAGAGAACGATAGTTCTTTTAGTTATGCTTCCCATGTGGATGAACTTTCTTATCAGAACATACAGCCTTATGACAATACTCGGCGATACGGGAGTAATCAATTCCCTGCTGACGTTTCTTCACATTAAAAACGTACATATGATAAATACTTCGGGAGCGGTTATACTCGGTATGGTATATAACTTTCTCCCGTATATGATACTGCCCATTTACTCGGTTTTATCAAAGATTGATAACTCCCTTATTGAGGCGGCGCGTGACCTCGGTTCAAACAGAACGACTACATTTAAAAGAGTTATACTTCCCCTTTCGGTTCCAGGTCTGCTTTCGGGAATTACAATGGTATTCGTTCCCTGCGTATCGACGTTTTATATTACGCAGAAACTCGGCGGAGGCCAGATTGTACTTATCGGCGACGTAATTGAAAGTCAGTTCCAGAGCGCGAACAACTACAATCTCGGCGCGGCGCTAAGCTTTATTCTTATGATACTTATATTTATCTGTCTCGGCGTTGTCAACCACTTTGACGACGGTAAAGAGGGCGACGGAGGTGTTGTTATATGAAAAGTAAAACATCTCCGTTATCAAAGCTCTATATGCTTTTGATATTCTTCTTTTTATACGCGCCCATAATTGTAATGACGGCATTTTCCTTCAATAAGTCGTCAAGCACCTACCAGATGAACGGACTGTCTAACTACTGGTGGATAAGAATGTTCAACGACGGGGCTGCTATGTCAGCGCTTAAAAACACGTTAATTCTTGCAGTTGCAACAACCGTATTTTCTACAATCCTCGGTATTCTTGCAGCCGTAGGACTCTTTGAAACTAAGCACAAGCTCTACAAACGTTCTATGATGACGGTTACAAATATCCCGCTTATGAACCCCGAAATTGTTACGGGTATTTCAATGATGCTGCTTTTCGTATTTGCGGGAACAATTATTCACAAAAGTGAAGTACTCGGTTTTACCACCCTATTAATAGCGCATATCACCTTCTGTCTTCCCTATGTTATTCTTAACGTTATACCTAAATTAAGACAGTTTGATATGAACATATATGAGGCTGCGCTTGATTTGGGCTGTAAGCCGTTTAAAGCGTTCATTAAAGTAGTAATGCCCGAAATACTGAGCGGAATAATCACGGGCGCTGTAATGTCTTTTACACTGTCTCTTGACGATTTCATAATCTCGTACTTTACAAACGGACCGTCGTTCCAGACGCTTCCCATATACATATTCTCGCTTACAAAAAAGAGAGTTAAACCCGATATGTTCTCGCTTTCAACTCTTATGTTTGTAGTAATTCTCCTGCTTCTCGTACTTATGAACGCAGCGCAGAGCAGAGCCGAGAAAAAGGAGGAAAAGCGCATATGAAAAAGCTAATTTCTCTTTTATTATCTGCATTGTTGATTTTTTGCATCTGCTCACCTGCTATTTATGCTTATGCAGACGGTTACTTTTCCAAAGAGCAAAAGGAATACTATAAAAACCTCGGTTTAAAAGGAACTACGATTAACGTATATAACTGGGGCGATTATATTTCAGACGGCTCGGACGGGACTATGAACGTAGTTAAGGAATTTGAAAAGCTGACCGGTGCTAAGGTGAACTATTCAAATTTCGAGTCAAATGAAAATATGTATTCAAAGCTCCTCGGCGGCGGCGTATCATATGACGTTATTGTTCCTTCGGATTATATGGTTGAGCGTCTTATAGATGAAAATATGCTTCTTGAGCTTGACTATTCCAATATTCCGAATTATGAAAAATATATCCGCGACGATTGCAGAAATCTGTATTTTGACCCGGAGCAGAAATACTCGGTATGCTTTATGACCTGCACTACGGCGCTGATTTACAACAAAAAGCTTGTAAAAGGTACTCCCGATTCGTGGAAAGTGCTCTGGGATTCTCAGTATAAAAACAAGGTTCTTATGTTTAATAATTCACGCGACGCGTTTGCTATTGCACAGTTCGTACTCGGCCAGGATTTAAATACGACCGACGAACAGGACTGGGTTAAAGCCGCCGAGCTGCTTGCTAAGCAGAAGGACGAAGTAAACCCAGTATACGTAATGGACGAAGTATTCAACCTTATGGAATCGGGCGAATATGCTTTTGCGACCTACTATGCCGGCGACTACGAGCTTATGATTGAAAACAATGAAGACCTCGGTTTTTGTTTTCCTAAGGAAGGCGTAAACAACTTTTATGATGCGCTTTGTATTCCCGAATGTGCTCAGAATAAAAAAGGCGCCGAGGCGTTCATTAATTTTATGATGGAACCTGAGGTATCCTTTGAAAACGAAGAATACATCTACTATGCCTCAGCAAACAAGACCGTTCACGAAAACGAGGAGTCATCCCTTTATGAGAGCGAGGCCGTTTACCCTACAGAAAAGCCTGAAGGTCAGGTATTTAAAAATCTTCCGCAAAACATACTTGAACTTGAAAACAGGCTTTGGGGACAGGTTAAAAGCGGTCAGCTCAGTACGGAAAGCAAAAAACAGGAAAAGAAGATATATATAATATCTTTGATAATTTCCGTTATTGTAATACTGATGCTGATTATAAGTTTAATTAAAAGAAAAATGAAAGGCAAAGAACAGGATATAAGTGAATTATATGGAACAGCAGATTAAATGCGCCGTATTTGATTTGGACGGCACGCTCATAAACACCATAACCGATTTAGGCAACGCCTGCGACTTTCTTATCGGCAAGTACGGATTTTGCGCCCACTGGAGCGAGGACGACTATAAACGCTTCGTCGGCAACGGAAACAGAAAGCTTGTTGAAAGAGGTAAACAAGTACTCGAAGAATTTTTTGAATACTACAATGAACACAGCCTTGATAATACAAAGGCATACGACGGAATAAAAGAGCAGCTTGAACTCCTTAAAGAAAAAGGAATTAAGCTTGCAGTTGTAACAAACAAAAATGAACCCGCTGCAATTCATATAGTTGAATACATATTCGGCAAAGGCACGTTTGACGTTATAATAGGCCAGAGAGACGGCCTCCCCGTCAAGCCTGCGCCCGACGGCGTATATCTTGCCCTTGAAGAGATGGAATGCACGAAGGAAGAGGCACTCTATTTCGGCGACAGCAACGTCGATATTATGACGGCAAAAAATGCAGGAGTTGAAGTAGTCGGCGTAACCTGGGGATTCCGTTCCTTTGAAGAGCTTTTCGCAGAAGGACCTGACATTATTATTGACGAGCCCAAATACATTTCAAGTCTGTTTTAAAAAACCGCTCAGTGAATCACTGAGCGGTTTTTTTAATAATATATCCGGCGTATTTCTCCGCCACATTAATTTTTGTTGCATTTTCAAAAGCATAGAAAAACGCATTTGAATTGACTTCACATATAACGGGTCCGTTTTTCCCGAACAGTACATCAATCCCGCAGTAGTCAAGTTTAAGAATTTCGGCAACTTTAATTGCAAGTTCTTTCATTTCATCACTGAGTTCATAAGGTTCTCCGACAGCCAATAACGGTTTTTCTTGTCTTCGAACGATTTCCAGCCAGTATAGCTTGAGCTTTGCGCCGTTGAGACAATCTTTTGCGCCTTTTCAAAATAAGGCGTGCCGCCAAGTTTCGAGAACGAATCGTAGTCGAAGCCTAGGATTATGTATATGTAGTACGCCACAAGCGATGTCAGTTCGCTGTGCGAGTTCTCATCAAAAGTCAGTGTCTCGCCTTCGCTATATTTGAACTGGACGTTGCGGTCGAGAATGTTGAGCATAGGACTTTCGTAACCGGTGCCATATACAGGTCGGCTCGAAACAACCTGCATTGTGGCCTTAAACTCATCGGTATAAACCTCTTTTGTTATGGTAATCAGAATGTTACATTTGATGCGTTCCTCGGACTTGAACACATTGTTTGTCCAAGTCTGATTCGATGCGAACTCAGTAAGCGCCTTCTGCATCTCCTCAAATTTGCTGGTGTTGGCGCCTTGTAACTGGCTGTAGTTTACCTGAATTCTGATATCAAGTTCTTGTGCCACAGCTATTTGTGCAACAAAAAGCAATAGACAGATTGCCGAAAGCAATATTTTTACCGCAGTTCTCATTTGTTGAGGCAGGCAATCAGTTGGTTGACAATGTCGTTGGCAACTTCCAACTTGTTTTTTGTCGGATATTCAATCTTTTC
>CAJOER010000079.1:0-7766 GCA_905233805.1 uncultured Eubacterium sp.
GAGATTTAGGATAATATCAAAATGCCGAAAAGAGCTACTTCCGGCTCCGCGGGTTACGATTTTTACGCGCCGGGCTACGTCACTCTTAAAACGGGGAACTCGGTTCTTATTCCTACGGGAATCCGCGCAAAAATTGACGAAGGCTGGGTGCTTTCGGTTTATCCGCGCTCAGGCCTCGGATTTAAACACAGGGTACAGCTTGACAATACCGTCGGAATTATTGACGCCGATTATTACGGAGCCGATAACGAAGGGCATATTATGATTAAACTTTCCTGCGACGCTCACGAAGTAGGGCATACCGTTTATATTGAAAAGGGCGATGGCTTTGCGCAGGGAATATTCACTCAGTTCGGAATAACCGTTGACGACGCTGCCGGCGATAAACGCACGGGCGGTTTCGGCTCAACTGATAAATAAGGAGTTATTTATGAAAAGAGTATTATCATTTCTGATTGCGGTATGTATGGTATTAACCCTTTGTCCGCTTAACGCTTTTGCTGCCGACAAGTACCAGAATAACGACGTTAAACATGTTGTTATTCACGACCCCTCAATAGTAAAAAGCGAGGACGGCGTTTACTATTCTGTCGGCTCTCATATGGGAATGGGCAAAAGTAAAAACCTGGTTAACTGGACTAATCTCGGCTTTACAATGGACGGGAAAACTTATCTTGCTCCCGAGGGCGGAAGCTGGAAGGATACCCTTGCCGAGCCGCTTGAATGGTGTATGCGCTATCAGCAGGCGGTGCCCTCAAAGTATTATAACGACGAACGAAAAAATACTGCCTTTACGGCTGCTGTTCGGTATGGGGCGCAACCTGTTCGGCAATATGGCTTTGCGTTTCGGATAATATTGAAGGTCCCTACAAATACGTTGATACTCTTATTCAGAGCGGCGTAACGAGCAAGGCGAGATTTGATAAAGAAAGGGAAATCGACCACAAGGACTTTTCCGAGCAAAAGCCCGTTATCTACGCCCTTGACTGGCACAATTCTCCCCATATCACAAAGCTTGTTAATAAAGACGTTTTAAGAGGGGAACTCATTGACAATACAAAATCGGGAATCAAGCCCGGATATAAATGGGTAACATATGACGGCTTTTACAACTTCTGGAGCCCGAATTATCCCAACTGTATCGACCCGACCGCATATACCGACGCCAAGGGCAATATGTGGCTCGTTTACGGTTCGTACAGCGGCGGCTGCTATTCATATATGGAAAAATGCCTTGAAAACGATACTGCAAGCGGTAACGACGATTTATACTACGGCAGGCAGATTTCCAAAACTAATAAAGGCACGGAGTATACGGGCGAAGGACCGTTCATAGTATATGATAACGTAAGCGGATACTATTATTTCTATCTCACATACGGCGGACTTGCGGGTGACGGCGGATACAATATCCGTGAGTACAGAAGCAAGAACCCCGACGGACCGTTCCTCGACAAGGCGGGAAACAGCGCCCTTGACGAAAAGAATACAGGTCTTAAACTTGAAGGAAACTACAAGTTCTCATGTCAGCCGTGCGCGCTCGTTTCGGGCGGTCATTCCTCATGCCTCGTCGATTCCGACGGCTCTATGTATCAGGCGTACCATACAAGGTTTACCTGCGACGGCGGTAACGGCCACCAGATGCGCGTTCATAAGATGCTTAGAACCTCCGACGGCTGGGCGGTTATGCTCCCGTTTGAATATCAGGGCGAAAAGAATACAAAATCCGTTACGAAAGCTGAAATCTTCGGCGAATATGAGTTCATTGATTCAAATAATAAAACTCAGCGCAAAGCAAAGGAATCCTCGCCGTGGAAAGATATAATTCTTCCGACACAGAAAATTGTTCTTCATTACGACGGAACGATAACCGGCGCGAAGGATTATTCGTGTTCAATTACAAAAGCGAATACGGGCAGCAAGAAAGTCAGCGGAAAATGGACTCTTAAAAACGGCAGCGCATACTGTACGGTAAAACTCGGAAAGGTAACGTATAACTGCGTATTTGCTTATCAGAAGGACGAAAGCAAAGCCGGCAAAAAGGTTCTTACCTTTACGGGAGCAGGCAGTGATAATTCAACCGTCTGGGGCGTGCAGAAAAAGAGATATACTATGCCCAAGTTTAAGGGTACAAGCATCAGCTCTTTCAGAAACGCTAAAAAATCATTTACGGTTAAATGGAAAAAGATAAGTAACGTTTCGGGATATGTTGTTGAATACTCAAATTCCAAAAAGTTCAAAAAAGCAAAAAGCGTTAAAATCAAAAAAGCAAAAACCGTAAAGACAACCGTAAAAAATCTTAAAGCAAAGAAGAAATACTATGTACGTATAAAAACGTATAAAACCGTTAAGGGCAGGGACTATTACTCAAAATGGTCCAAAACCAAAACAGTAAAAACGAAATAGCATTGCGGGCAGCCATTTGCTGCCCGTAATATTTTTACGATATATAGCGCTGAAATTTGTATATTTTGTACATTGACACAATATATATTTTTTTATATAATTAAATTCCGAAAGGGGAGCCGTTATGACCATACTTATAAAAAATGCTCTCGTTTATTCGGGCAATTGTTTTGACAAAAAAGACGTTTTAATAATTGACTCTAAGATAAATAAAACAGGCGCCTTTGTTTCTTGTGACGGCGCCGACCGTGTTATTAATGCACAGGGTAAGTATTTAATCCCGGGTTTCGTTGATGTTCATGTTCATCTTCGTGAGCCCGGTTTTTCTTATAAAGAGACGGTTAAAACGGGAACCGACGCTGCGGCAAAGGCGGGCTATACGGCGGTGTGCACAATGCCCAACGTTAACCCCGCGCCCGATTCAATCGAGCATATGAAGGCGCAGACGGATATTATTAAGCGCGACGCAAAAATAAAGGTCTATCCCTTCGCCTCAATTACAAAGGAGCGTAAGGGCTGCGGTGAGCTTGTTGATTTTGAAAGCTTAAAGGACGTTGCCGTTGGTTTTTCGGACGACGGATGCGGAGTTCAGAGCGAAGAGGATATGAAACTCGCTATGGAAAAATGCGCCGCCCTCGGTAAGATAATCTCGGCGCACTGTGAAGTGAACGAGCTTCTTCACGGCGGATATATCCACGACGGCGAATACTGTAAATCTCACGGGCATAAAGGAATATGTTCCGAAAGCGAGTGGGCGCAGGTTGAAAGAGACTGCCGCCTCGCCGAAGAAACAGGCTGCCAGTACCACGTCTGCCACATCTCGACGAAAGAAAGCGTTGAAATAATAAGAAACGCAAAGAAAAGGGGAGTAAACGTAACGTGCGAAACGGGACCGCATTACCTTACGCTCTGCGATAAGGATTTAAAAGACGAGGGCCGCTTTAAAATGAACCCTCCGCTAAGAAGCGAGGAAGATAAAATAGCGCTCCTTGAGGGAGTTCTTGACGGAACTGTTGACGTAATAGCAACCGACCATGCGCCCCATTCAGCAGAAGAAAAAGCCAAAGGGCTTAAAGGCTCGGCTATGGGAATAGTAGGTCTTGAAACCGCTTTTCCCGTGCTTTATACAAAGCTTGTTAAGACGAATTTCATCAGCCTTGAAAAGCTGATATATATGATGTCCGTAAGACCGAGGGAAATCTTTTCGCTCGGCGGCGGAAAAATAGAAGAGGGCGAGACGGCGGACCTTGCGCTGCTCGACCTTGATGAAGAATACAGCGTTAATTCCGACACTTTCCTTTCAATGGGCAGGGCAACGCCCTTTGAAGGCTGGGAGGTTCAGGGAAGAAACGTTCTGACTATATGCGAAGGAGAGGTAGTATATGAAACCGTATAACAAAAAGATTATTCTTGAAAACGGGAAGGAGTTTTACGGCTGGGGCTTCGGCGCCGATAAGGACGCCGTAAACGAAATCGTTTTCAACACCTCAATGGTCGGATATCAGGAGATTATTTCAGACCCGTCCTACACCGACCAGATGGTATGTATGACTTACCCGCTTATCGGCAACTACGGCGTGTGCGACGAGGACTATGAAACCCGTATCCCGACTATGGGCGGACTTATTGTAAGAGAGTATAACGACCTTCCTTCAAACTTCAGATATACAAAAACTCTCGGCGAGGTGCTCGACGAATATGATATCCCCGGTATCTACGGCGTGGATACGAGAATGATTACGAGAATTATCCGCGACGAGGGAAGCCAGAAGGTTATGATTTGCGACGCGGACAAGCCCTTCGACAGAGCGTATAAAGAACTGCTCGCGTACAGAATCCCGACCGATATGGTATCCCGCGTATCCTGTAAAAAGCGCTGGTATTCGAGAACGCCGAACCATAAGTACGACGTTGTCGCAATTGACTGCGGAATTAAAATGAACATAGTAAGAAAGCTCAACGAAAAGGGCTGTAACGTAACGGTTGTACCGTATAACATAACTCCCGAGGAAATACTTAATATGCGCCCCGACGGGCTGTTCCTCTCAAACGGCCCCGGCAACCCCGAGGACGTTGAACCCGTAATAAACGTTGTAAAAGAACTTGCGGGAACGCTCCCGATATTCGGAATCTGCCTCGGGCATCAGATGATTTCGCTCGCGCTCGGAGCAAAAACGTTTAAGATGAAGTTCGGCCACCGCGGAGGAAATCACCCCGTAATGAATCTTGAAACGGGTAAGATTGAAATCACGTCGCAGAACCACTCCTACGCGGTTGATGTTGACTCGCTGGACGGCACAGAACTGAAAATGACTCATAAAAACCTTCTTGACGATACGGCGGAGGGTGTTGCGTGCAAGGAAAAGAAACTCTTCTCGGTTCAGTACCACCCCGAGAGCGCACCCGGTCCTCAGGACAGCGCATATCTTTTCGACGAGTTTATTGAGTTAATGAGAAAGGAGAGTGAGGATAATGCCTAAGCGTACGGATATACATAAGGTGCTTGTAATCGGCTCGGGTCCTATCGTAATAGGCCAGGCTGCCGAATTTGACTATTCGGGCACGCAGGCGTGTCTTGCTCTTCGCGAGGAGGGCTACGAGGTTGTTTTAATCAACTCCAACCCCGCAACAATAATGACCGATACCGATATAGCCGATAAAGTCTATATGGAACCGCTGACTCTTGAATACGTCGCAAGAATTATCCGCCACGAAAGACCTGACGCAATTCTTCCGTCACTCGGCGGCCAGACGGGACTGAATCTTGCCGTTCAGCTTGCAAAAAAAGGCGTTCTTCAGGAGTGCGACGTTGAAATACTCGGAACCTCGTTCAAGGCTATCGAAAGAGCCGAGGACAGGGAACTCTTCAAAGAACTTTGCGAAAAGCTCGGCGAGCCGGTTCTCCCGAGCGAGATAGCTAACTCGCTTGAAGAGGGCTTAAAGGCAGCCGAAGAAATCGGCTATCCCGTAGTACTGCGCCCCGCATTTACTCTCGGCGGAACGGGCGGCGGTTTTGCCGACAATGAAGAGGAGTGCACCGTTCTTCTTAAAAACGCGCTTGCGCTTTCTCCCGTACACCAGGTTCTCGTTGAAAAATCCATTAAGGGATATAAAGAGATTGAATATGAGGTAATGCGCGACGCTAACGATACCGCTATCACAATCTGTAATATGGAAAATATCGACCCCGTCGGAGTCCACACGGGCGACTCGGTCGTAGTTGCGCCGTCGCAGACGCTTACCAACAAAGAGTATCATATGCTCAGGGATTCAGCGCTCAGAATTATAAGAGAGCTGGAAATTGAGGGCGGCTGCAACGTTCAGTTTGCTCTCGACCCGCACTCGTTTACCTACTATTTAATCGAGGTTAACCCGAGAGTTTCGCGCTCGTCAGCGCTCGCGTCAAAGGCGTCGGGCTACCCGATTGCGCGTGTAAGCGCAAAGATTTCCGTAGGTATGCACCTTGACGAAATTCAGATTGCGAATACTCCCGCCTCGTTTGAACCGACTCTTGACTACGTTGTTTCCAAGATTGCGCGCTTCCCGTTCGATAAATTCGCCGACGCAAACAATACTCTCAATACGCAGATGAAGGCGACGGGCGAGGTAATGGCGATAGGCAGAACTATGGAGGAAAGCCTTCTTAAAGCTATCCGCTCGCTTGAAACGGGCGTATGCCACCTTTATGATAAAAAGTTCGACGGCTATAACGCACAGGAACTTCTTGACTATATTAAAACCGGTACCGACGACAGACTTTTCGCCATAGCGCAGCTTATCCGCCTCGGAACCGACCTCGTACTTATATATAACGCAACAAAAATCGATATGTTCTTCCTTGACAAGCTGAAGAATATTGTTGATTTTGAAAAGACGCTTAAAGAGAATCCCGGCGATATTGAAACTCTTAAAGACGCAAAGAAAATCGGCGTGTCCGATAAATTTATCGGCGTGCTCTGGAATATGAGCGAGGCTGAGGTTTTCGCTCTGAGAAAAGAGAATAAGAATTCATAGAACGTTCCGTATTTCTACTCAACGTATGAAGAGGAAAACGAGAGCATAGTTTCAGAGAAAAAGAAGATTATCGTACTCGGATCGGGCCCGATAAGAATAGGCCAGGGCGTTGAATTCGACTATTCAACCGTTCACGCAATCTGGTCAATCAGGGACGCGGGCTATGAAGCGATTATAATCAACAACAACCCCGAAACCGTATCGACCGACTACACTACCTCGGACAAACTCTATTTTGAGCCGCTTACGGTTGAGGACGTAATGAATATTATCGAGCTTGAAAAACCGTTCGGTATAGTCGTATCCCTCGGCGGTCAGACTGCGATTAACCTTGCGCCGCCGCTTGACGCGCTCGGAGTTCCGATTATCGGCACCGACGTTAAGGCTATCGACCGCGCGGAAAACAGGGATTCCTTTGAAAAGGTAATGGAGGAACTGAAAATACCGCAGCCCAAGGGACTTGCCGTAACCGATATTGAAGAGGGCGTAAGAGTCGCCAATATGATAGGCTATCCCGTACTTGTCCGCCCGTCCTTCGTTCTCGGCGGCAGGGCTATGCAGATTGTTGCAAATGAGGAGAGCCTTCGCCACTACTTACAGACCGCGGTTGAAATCAATACGGAACAGCCCGTCCTCGTTGATAAATACATAATGGGACGCGAGCTTGAAGTTGACGCAATCTGCGACGGAGAGGACGTATTCATCCCCGGTATTATGGAGCACGTTGAAAGAACGGGCGTCCACTCGGGCGACAGTATCTCGGTTTACCCGACCTTCTCGGTATCGCAGACAGTTAAAGATAAGATTATAGATTACACGGTTAAACTCGGACGCGCTATCGGCATAATCGGACTTTACAATATTCAGTTCATCGCCGACGATAAGGACGACGTTTACGTAATCGAGGTTAATCCCCGTTCTTCAAGAACGGTGCCCTTCCTCTCGAAGGCGACTTCGTATCCCATGGCTCATATCGCAACTCAGGTAATTCTCGGCCATAGCCTGAAAGAGCAGGGATATACCGAAGTCTGCCCGCCCGAGAAAAAGCGCTGGTACGTCAAGGCTCCCGCCTTCTCGTTCAGCAAGCTCAAGGGTATGGATACCTATCTTTCGCCCGAAATGAAATCCACGGGCGAGGCTATCGGCTACGACAAGAGCTTGACCCGTGCGCTTTATAAAGCAATTCAGGCGAGCGGAATGAACGTTGCAAACTACGGCACCGTGCTTGCAACTATTGCCGACGCTGATAAGCCCAAGGCGCTTCCGCTGATTCAGAGATTTTACGAACTCGGCTTCAATATCGAGGCTACCGACGGAACCGCAAAGTATCTTAAAGAACACGGTAT
>CAJOER010000079.1:7843-12673 GCA_905233805.1 uncultured Eubacterium sp.
CTCCGACGGCTCGTCAATCAGACGCGCGGCGGTTGATAATAACGTTACTATGTTTACCTCGCTTGATACGGTTAAGGTGCTCCTCGACGTACTTGAAGAGATTACACTCGGCGTATCGACGATAGACGCGGAATAGGAAGAATATGTTTAAAATCTTACTCAATGAAAAAATCGCGAAGGACGTATATAAAATGGTCCTTGAAGGCGACGTTTCAAAAATCACGAAGCCAGGGCAGTTTATAAATATCCTGCTTGACGGTAGGTTTCTGCGCCGTCCCATATCCGTATGCGACTTTGACGACGGCACCGTTACAATTATCTATAAGGTAGTCGGCGAGGGCACGCAGCAGATGAGCGAAATGAATGCAGGCGAGGAACTTGACGTTCTGACGGGGCTCGGCAACGGCTATACGGTAAAGAGTACCGAAAAACCTGTTCTTATCGGCGGCGGAGTCGGCGTTCCGCCCTTATATAATCTTGCAAAAAAACTGCTTGAAAGCGGTCAGACTCCGAGCGTAATTCTCGGCTTTAACACAAGGAACGAGGTTTTCCTTGAAGACGAATTCAAAGCGCTCGGCTGCAGGGTTTACGTTACTACCGCCGACGGCTCCTACGGAATAAAGGGCTTCGTTACCGACGCGCTTAAAGACATTGATTACGACTACTTTTATACCTGCGGCCCGATGCCTATGTTCAAAGCGATTGAAAGCGCCGTAAAGACAAGCGGTCAGTTCTCGTTTGAAGAACGTATGGGCTGCGGCTTCGGCGCATGTATGGGCTGCTCGTGCAAAACAAAGTACGGCGCAAAGCGTATCTGCAAGGACGGCCCCGTGCTTGAAAGGGAGGAGATAATATGGTAGATTTATCCGTCACCCTTGCCGGCCTTAAAATGGATAATCCCGTCGTTCCCGCTTCGGGCACCTTCGGCTTCGGCAAGGAATTCAAAGATTTTTACGATATAAATATCCTCGGCTCGTTTTCATTTAAAGGAACGACGAAAGACGAGCGCTTCGGAAATCCTACTCCTCGTATCGCCGAGTGTAAAAGCGGTATGATTAACGCCGTAGGACTTCAGAATCCCGGAGTTCATCACGTTATCGAGCACGAACTCCCCGAAATGAAAGAGTATTTTCATAAGAAAGTTATCGCCAACGTGTCGGGCTTTTCTGTTGAAGATTACGCCTATACCTGCGAACTTCTTGACAGGGAAGAGTATGTCGGTCTTTTAGAGGTTAACGTATCCTGCCCGAACGTTCACGGCGGCGGTATGTCTTTCGGAACCGACCCCGCCTCGGCTGCCGAGGTTACGAAAGCCGTAAAAGCGGTTACAACTAAACCTGTATTCATCAAACTCAGCCCGAACGTTACCGATATAGTATCTATTGCAAAGGCGTGCGAGGAGGCAGGTGCTGACGGAATCTGCCTTATCAACACGCTTTTGGGTATGAGAATTGATATAAAAAAAAGACAGCCCGTAATTGCAAATACAATGGGCGGTTTCAGCGGCGACGCGGTATTTCCCGTTGCGCTGAGAATGGTATATCAGGTTGCCAAAGCCTGTAATATCCCCGTAATGGGTTGCGGCGGCGTATCAAGCGCTAAGGACGTAATTGAAATGATGATGGCTGGCGCGACCGCCGTTCAGGTCGGCGCGGCTAACCTCGTTAATCCCTACGCGTGTAAAGAGATAATCGAGCAGCTTCCCGCCGAGTGCGAAAAACTCGGAATAAACAGAATTTCAGATATAATAGGAGCGGTTAAATAATGGGAAAAGACGTAATTATTGCCTGCGATTTTGACAGCGCGGAAAAGACTTTCGCTTTCCTCGACAAGTTCACCGAGGAAAAGCCTTTTGTAAAAATCGGTATGGAACTTTACTATGCCGAAGGTCCCTCGATTGTACGCGAAATTAAAAAGAGGGGACACAAGATTTTCCTTGATTTAAAACTTCACGATATACCGAATACGGTTAAAAAATCAATGGCGGTGCTCAGCGGACTTGACGTTGATATGACTAATCTTCACGCCGCGGGAACCGTTGATATGATGAAGGCGGCGCTTGAAGGCTTAACGCGTGAAGACGGTACAAGACCTCTTCTTATAGCGGTTACTCAGCTCACTTCAACAAGCGAGGAACGTATGCAAAAAGAGCTCCTCATTAACGCTTCAATTAACGATACGATAGTTAAGTACGCCGAAAACGCAAAGACGGCAGGGCTTGACGGAGTAGTTTGTTCACCGCTTGAAGCGGGTATGGTTAAATCCGCATGCGGCGCGGAATTTTTGACGGTAACGCCCGGCGTACGCTTTGCCGACGGCGAGGTCGGCGACCAGGTAAGGGTCACCACTCCCGAAAAGGCTAAGGAAATAGGCTCGGATTATATAGTAGTCGGAAGGCCGATTACTCAGGCAGACGACCCCGTAGCAGCATATCGTCGCTGCGTTAAGGAATTTGTAGGATAAGGAGATTATTATGAGCATTACACCCGAAATTATTGCAAAGGATTTACTCTCAATAAAGGCAGTATTTTTAAAGCCCGACGACCCGTTCACCTGGGCTTCCGGAATTAAATCGCCCATATACTGTGATAACCGCCTCACGCTTTCTGCCCCCGAGGTAAGAAAAGACGTTGAGCAGGGACTTTCCGAACTTATCAAAGAGCATTATCCCGAAGCCGAAATGCTTATGGGTACTTCAACCGCGGGCATTGCCCACGCAGCAATTACCGCAACTATTCTCGACTTGCCTATGGGCTACGTGCGTTCGGGACATAAGGACCACGGAAGGCAGAATCAGATTGAGGGCAAATGCGAAAAGGGAACTAAGGTCGTAGTCGTTGAAGACTTAATTTCAACGGGCGGCTCGGTTATCGAAGTAGTCGACGTACTGCGCGAGGCAGGCGCCGAAGTGCTCGGTATAGTTTCGATTTTCACCTACGGACTTCAGAAGGGCGTTGACAGACTCGCTGCCGCAAATATAACAAATCACTCTCTTTCAAACGCCGACGTTCTTACAAAGGTTGCGGCTCAAGAGGGTTACATAAAAGAAAACGATATTAAAAAACTCAGCGCCTTCTTTAAAAATCCGGGCGACAGCTCGTGGACGGAGTTATAATTATGAGACATTTACTCGATACAACCGACTTTACGGTTAAAGAAATTGACTCGATGATTTCGCTTGCGCTTGATATTATCGAAAACGGCGAAAAATATGCGCATATCTGCGAGGGCAAAAAGCTCGCTACGCTTTTCTTTGAGCCGAGCACGAGAACCCGCCTTTCCTTTGAGGCGGCTATGTATGAACTCGGCGGCCACGTCCTCGGCTTTTCCGAGGCGTCCTCCTCGTCAACGTCAAAGGGCGAGAGCGTTGCGGATACAATAAGAATAGTTTCAAATTACGCCGACATTATCGCTATGCGCCACCCGCTTGAGGGCGCGCCGAGAGTTGCGCTTACAAAAACGCTCGTTCCGCTTATCAATGCGGGCGACGGCGGCCACACCCACCCGACGCAGACTCTTACAGACCTGCTTACAATTTACAGGGAGAAGGGTACTTTCGATAATCTCACAGTAGGACTTTGCGGCGATTTGAAATACGGAAGAACGGTTCACTCGCTTATCAAGGCGATGTGCAGGTATAATAACGTGCGTTTTGTCCTCATTTCTCCCGAAGAACTCAGAGTGCCCGACTATATGATTAAAGAGGTGCTTGAACCCTGCAAGGCAGATTACGTTGAAGTCGAAACCATGGAAGAGGTTATGGAAGAACTTGATATCCTCTATATGACGCGCGTTCAGCGCGAGCGTTTCCCCTCGGAAGAGGAATATTTAAAGCATAAAGACGCGTTTATTCTCGATAATAAAAAGCTTGAAAACGCAAAGGAAAGCCTTACGATTATGCACCCGCTCCCGAGAGTAAACGAAATTGCCGTTGAGGTTGACGCAGACAAAAGAGCAAAATATTTTGAGCAGGCGCTCAACGGAAAATATATCCGTATGGCGTTAATTCTCACTCTTCTTAATATGAAAAACGAAGATGTTAAAGAGAAAAACGAAACGCTTGTAATTAACGAAATGAGATGTAAGAATCCGCGCTGTATCTGCAACAACGAAGCGCTTGAACACGTTTTCAAAAAGAGCGAAACCGACTCGTCTTTCCGCTGCATTTACTGCGAAGAGAAGTTCCTTGACAAATAGTAATATTTGACTTATTATAAAGTCAGGTAATATACCAAAATTTAACAAAAAGGAGTAGGTAGAATGAAAAAAGAAATCAAAAAGCTGTTTGCCGAATTAATCGGAACCTGCGTTCTCGTAATCCTCGGCTGCGGAACAGCAATGCTTGTTGGCTGTGACGCCAAAAACGGCAGCGGTTATCTTCTTACTGCGCTCGCTTTCGGCCTCACAATCGTCGGTATGGCATATTGTATCGGAAATATTTCGGGCTGTCATATTAACCCCGCCGTATCACTCGGCGTACTTATTTCCGGCGGAATGTCCTTCGGCGAATTTCTCGGTTACGTTGTATCCCAGATTATGGGCGCCCTTGCCGGAACGGCTGTGCTTGCACTTATTTTCGGAAAAGGCCAGATTGTTGATATGACCGGCGCTTTCGGCGCTAACGGACTTGCAGGAGTTAACGGCTCACGCGTAGCGGGACTTGCTACTGAGGCTGTACTCACTTACATTTTCGTTCTTGTAATCTTAGGCGTAACCTCAAAGAAGGCTGAGCACGGCTCATTCGGTGGACTCATTATCGGCCTTACTCTTACGCTTGTACACATTTTCGGAATCGGACTTACCGGTACTTCGGTTAACCCCGCGCGTTCA
>CAJOER010000080.1 GCA_905233805.1 uncultured Eubacterium sp.
CGCAAAAGAACTTCGCCACCCGTGAACAAAATATTTATGCAACCCATTTCACGAGCCTGCTGCAGTATGTCTTTGTACTCATCAAGTGTCAATTCATCTGCCGCACAGAATTTCGGAGCGTCGTCAATGTAGCAATGAATGCATTTTTCCACACAGGGATACGTCAGCTCAAACCTCAGCGAAAACAAACCTATTGAAAAATTTGAAAAAGTTCTTCCCGATATCAAAAAGGAAATCAAGGATTATAACGGCGGAGATTCAATTCTTCTCTGGGATAATGCGGACGACGACATAGACAATGCAAATATCGCGTACACCTCTGATATTATCAGAAAGCAGAGCGCGATGAACGAAATCACGAAGGTAGATAAAAGAGAGCTTGTAAAAGAAAAAATCGACACGGTTATCGAGTGGATTAACATAGGCCTCGGCGTCGCTTTCGTTGCTACCTTTGTAATCAAGATAGTCGTTGTGGTAGTTGCAAAAATTGCAGCCGCATGCGCGTGCGCGGCGCTCAGTGCTTTTTGTGCAACCGCGCTTGCGTGGATTTCGGTTATCAGCGTTGCGTGCTTCTGGATAGGTATAGCCGTTCTTGCATTTTCAATCGGCTTTATGATTGGCTGGTGGATAGCGTCTCTTATCAGAGGAAAGGTAAAGGACCTTTACCACTCGACTAAACCCGACTTCGTTTTCGACGCGGCCGAAACCGCCGAAGGAACGCTGACGGTTAAGTATAAGAGCGTGCTTAATGACAAAGGCGATATAGGCGATATCAACTGTTCAAAACAGTGGCGGTGGTGTATACTTTGCGCGTCAAGGGACAGCAGGGTAGGAAGTCCTATCCGAGTCGATTCCGACGGCAACGTATTCAAGGCGGTCACGGGCGACAGCGCACCCGTAAACGGCTACGAAGCGATTGAATACTTCGGCGAGGGAACTCCTGCCGACTGTAACGCCTACTGCGAAAAGAATAACGTAAACGGCTATTACGTTCACTTCCGTACCGAAAGGTCGATTAAAGAAGAAAAAAAGGAGACGGAGCCTCAGCCCGAACCTTCCGACGACAAGAAGGAAGACGAAAAGGATGAAGAAAAGCCCGACGGTGAGGATAAAGAAGGTAAAGAGGGAGAAAAGAAGGAAGAAACTCCCTCGAATGGAAAAACCTATATCGGCGACTTGATAGTTGTAACGGGTAAGAATGTTGACAAGGCTAAGGCTATGGTCAAGAAAAAGAAGGGTGCCTTCAATGTAATTGACTATAACCTTACTCCCGACCAAAGCGAGCTTTGCACATATATTGCATATTCCCTAACCACCGACCCGAAAAAGGCGATAACCGACATAAGAGTCGGCGCGGGCACGGGCCAGACGAACAGGATTATGTACGGCGACGTGGAATATACCTACGCAAACAGCCTCGGTTACGCTGTTACCGCCGATGACGAACAGACCCTGCCGAGCTGCGACTCGCTGTACTTTACAAGGGACGAAAAGGCGGGAACGCCCATAAGCCCCGAGGGCATTCACTTTGTAAGAAAGCATGCGGACGCAAAGCCCGGCTGGGAGCCGGTAACGCTTTTCTGCGGAATGCCTTACGACTTCGACGTAAAATATTCCTCATACTCAAATAATACGTTTAACGCCAACGCCCGCTCAATGGACGACAGTAACGACTGGGATAAAGAAAAAGGCGTATTTATGTACTACGAGCCGGAGGTTCAGTATACAAGCGGCGAGAAATATCTTTCCGGTATATTCTTCCTCGGCGGTTACGACGTTGAAAAAACGGCTTATATGCTCTGGGCGCAGACTACGTGTAAAATCCAGGATTTGAAGGACTTTATTAAAGAGGATTCTAAAACCACGATTTACAGCCGTAATATCGCTCATTCCGCCGATATTGATATGTTTTCCGGCAACGATGATTTAAGGCGCTATCTATGTTATACCTATACTTATAACCCCAAACGCGCGATTTACGATATATCCGCATATCAGGGAAATACGTATATGGACTCTATGTCATATTCAATGTCCAAGGCGAAGTCCGACGGCACAAGTATTAACTATGTAGCCTGCAACTCTATTGAGCAGCAGGCGCTTGACCCGAGTATCCATATGGCAAGCGTAAGGTTTATCAGCCCGAATAACGCTTATATCGACAGTCACGCGCTTCTCAGCGATTCGCAGGATTACAATGAAGAGCTGATGGACGGTTATACGAAAACCCTGCCCGAAAGAATTCCTTTCGGATATAATAAGTCAAACTTCATTCCCGCAGCGCTTTACGTTTCGGGTCCGACGGCGGGTAAGACCGCGCTTAAACTCAGCGACGTTATTCTTTCGGATAAAGCGCATGAGGGAAAAACGGTTGAGGATAAAATCGTAACGGATGTAAACGGTGAAAAAACTCTTGATGGTACTGCCCCGAAGGGCGATTTCCACTCGATTTACGAGATGAAAACCCCGTGGTCAACTAAACCGTACGATATTTCATATCCTACCTGGTATGACGATGACGACGACGCGCATAATCCCGAAGGCTCGCTTTTCATCTATATTAAGGATGCAAAAAAGGCAAAGGGCAAGTATATTTCGGGAATATCGGTCGGCTCATATTCAAGAGCGCAGCACAAGCAGAACCGCCCCAAAGCGGACGACAAAGAGCTCAAGAGCGTTGACTTTGTTGTTGAAAGCCAGTCGATGGCGATTGCAACCTCGGGATGCGCAGACGAGCTTATTATGACAAACCTTTCAATGAATCAGAGCGACTGCTGGTATAACCGCCAGGATGACGGTAAGGCGGACAGTAAAGCGCCCGAAGATAAAGCGGCGGCATATCTCGGCGTAACGAGAACAAACGACGCAAGCAAGGCGATAAAGGGAATTCTGCTTTACCAGAACGACGACGATACGACGGGAAATCAGGTAACGATTGACGAAGTTAAGTATACCTGTACTAATACGCAGACTCCGATTTATCTCAGCGGTAAAAAGTATTTCCTTTATACCACGACAAACAGCGGTATTGTTCCGGGCGTTCCGATTGAGGATATCGTTATTGACAGCCAGCCAATACGCGCAGGATATGCAACCGCGCTTTGCGGCGATAAGAACCACGAAGAACCATACGGTAACGCGAAGCACGACAGCTTTATTCATATGAAATACGAGCACACCAAGGGCGAGTATTACAATAAGCTGTATATAGGCGTAGGCGCAAATAAAAAAGCCGCGCTTTGCGACCTTCTTTCTCAGGAATGCGTTGAGTTCGTTGATATGGACCTCAACAAGGACGTATCCGGCTCAAGCGTATATCTCGGTTACCGTACAGGCAGAATTAACTGGGATGATATTAACTCCGCCGCGACGGAAAAGGCAAGAAAGAATCTTCTTGAAACCGAGCTTATTGAAGCGATATACGACGTTGTGGTAACGGTTGACGAGCCGTACCGCGCCGAGGGTATCGTAACTGAGGACAATATGTACTATAAGCCCGTATCGGCGAATAATCTCAACTATTCGACCTATACCTCAAGTTACTCTCAGGGCTCCGAGATTTATATGTACTATGCAAGCCAGTTCTGGTCAAGAAGTTATAATAACGACAAGAGAGTGAATACTGTTCTTCCCATGAACGCTTTCTCCGCTCCGTATTCGAATATGGCGTTCGCGCCGTACGACAGGGTACCGTATAATTCCTCGCTTGCGGGAACGACGTCAACGGGCAACTCACCCGTTAAATGGGAATACGTTATGAAAAATGACAATTCTGCACCCGCCGATATGAACGCGGGAATTGCTTCGGTAGACAGTAACCACCGCTCGAAAGACGCGAGAATTACGATGTTTGCCCAGCGTATGGACGGAAGCGTTAAGTCCTCGGGCGAAATAACCGGCGGCTTCGTATCCGAAACCATGGACGTCGGAAAAGTGTATATCAAATAATAAACAAAAAAATTCCGAATCGGTTTTGCCGATTCGGAGTTTTTTAGTTAAATTTCTTTTTCATTATAAGTATGTTTTGTTTGTCCTTATACTCGTAAATAACCTCGTCCATAATCTTTTTTACAAGGAATATTCCGTAGCCGCCGATACCTCTTTCATCAGCGGAAAGAGTGACGTCGGGGTCTTCCTTTTCAAGCGGATTATAAGGAATACCGAAGTCTTTTACGGTTATCGTAAAGGCCTCATCGTTACTTTCTGCCTTTATTGACGCTCTGCCGCTTTCGCCTTCGTAAGCGTAGTGCGCGATATTGCTAACTATCTCGTCAACCGCAACCTCAATCTGATACTTGTCTTTTGCAGAAAACGGAAGATTCTTTGACTTGTTGCTTACGAATTCAACCGCGAGCGATACGTTTTCAACCGTTGCGTCAAATTCTATTTCGTTTTCTGTGCCTATGAATTCAAAGCAAAGCATTGTAAGGTCGTCAAACTGCGGCGCGTCGCCTACGAATGATTCAACGCAGTCCTTTACGCTGTTAAGTATTTCCTGAGGAGGCTCGTTTTTCGCTCTGTTAAGCGCTTCAAGCGTTCTTTCAACGCCGAGCAGTTCGTCGTTTTTGTCGGTCGCCTCAACTACGCCGTCGGTATAAATAAACATTTTTGAACCCGGTTCAAGCTGAACGGTGTAGTTTTTATATTTAATACCGTCCATTCCGCCGATAACGAAGCCGTGTGTGTCCTTGTAAAATTCAAAATCGCCGTTTTTGTTTTTGATTACCGGCTTTTCGTGGCCCGCGTTTGCCGCAGTAAGAACTCCGGTAGTGAGGTCAACGATACCGAGCCATACGGTTACAAACATTTCCTCACGGTTATTTGAGCAAATCTGATTGTTTACCGACTCAAGAACCTCGGCGGGGGATTTTCCGCTCATAGCCGCGTTCTGAAGAAGAATCTTACTCATCATCATAAACAGAGCGGCGGGAATACCCTTACCCGAAACGTCAGCCATAACCATAGCGAGGTGGGCGTCGTCAATAAGGAAGAAGTCGTAGAAATCACCGCCTACTTCCTTCGCAGGCGTCATACTTGCGTGAATATCAAAATC
>CAJOER010000081.1 GCA_905233805.1 uncultured Eubacterium sp.
GAAATCCCGAAGGATGGGGATTTATTGAGATTATGGGATGCCCCGGCGGCTGCGTAAACGGCGGCGGACAGCCTATTCAGCCTCAGTATATCCGCGACACGGTTGACCTTAAAGCAATCCGTGCCAAGGCTCTTTACGACCAGGATAAGAATATGCCGCTTAGAATGAGCCACGAATCCCCCGTTATTAAGACTCTCTACAAAGAGTGGTATAAAGACGGTTTCGGCGGAAAGAAAGCTCATCACGCGCTTCATACTTCCTACGTTCCCAGAAAAAAATACAGATAAAAACGGAGATGAATTAATATGGATATTTTTGAGGCGGTCAAAGAACGCCATTCGGTAAGACAGTATCTTGACAAACCGCTTGAAGAAAATGTCAAAAATGAACTTCTTGATTTAATCAAAGAGTGTAATGAAAAAAGCGGTCTCAATATTCAGCTTGTATGCGACGAGCCGAAAGCATTTGACGCGAAGATTGCAAAGCATTTTGAGAACGTTACAAACTATATTGTTCTTGTCGGTAAAAAGCAGCCTAAGCTTGACGAAAAGTGCGGCTACTGGGGACAGAAACTTGTAATCGCCGCCCAAATGATGGGTCTTAACACCTGCTGGGTTGCGCTTACTTACAAGAAAATCCCGGGCGCATTCACCGTTGAAAAGGATGAAAAACTCACCGACATAATCGCAATCGGTTACGGTGCAAATCAGGGCAAGGAAAGAAAGTCCAAGAAGCCCGAGGACGTGTGCTACGATATTCAGGCGGCTCCCCTCTGGTTCAAGCGCGGCGTTGAATTTGCACTTCTTGCACCTACTGCGAGAAATCAGCAGAAATTCACAATTAACCTTGACGGAATAAGCAACCGCGTTAAGATTAAGGCGGGCTTAGGTCCCGAAGCCAAAACCGACCTCGGTATTGTTAAGTATAATTTTGAGGTCGGCGCAGGTAAGGATAATTTTGAATGGGCCGATAATAACACCTTTGAAATCAGGATAACAGACTAATCTTTATAAAATTATAATAATATGTTATAATAATACTACTAACGGAAAGAAAACCTGACCGAAAGTACGCGGATTATGATTTAAGTGCGTCTTTCGGGACGCACTTAATTTTTTGGAGGTAAATATGGAAACAAGAGTAGCAGTAATAGGAATTATAGTTGAAAATCTTGACAGCGTTGAAGAACTCAATTCAATTCTTTCGGAATACGGCGACAGCATTATCGGAAGAATGGGTATTCCCTACAAAGAGAAGAACATCAATTGCATAACGGTTGTAATTGACGCTGAGCAGAACACAATCAACACTCTCTGCGGTAAAATCGGAAAACTCGACGGAGTTTCTTCAAAGGCCGCATTTTCGAATGTATAAAGATTTAATTGACAAACTCGAAAAAGATACTTTTCTCACATTTGAAGAGTACCTTGAACTAATAAAAAACAGAGAAGAAATACGCGTATATGCAGCCGAAAGAGCTTGCGCGGTAAGAGAGAAGTATTACGGTAATAAAATATTTATAAGAGGGCTTATCGAGCTTTCAAATTACTGTAAGAACGACTGCTATTACTGCGGTATAAGGCGCAGTAATAGCAACTGCGAGCGCTACCGGCTCACAAGCGACGATATACTGAGCTGTGCCGACGATGGATATTCGCTCGGTTTTCGTACCTTTGTGCTTCAGGGCGGCGAGGACGCATATTATACAGACGAAATTCTGTGCGGCGTAATATCCGAAATAAAGAAAAAGCACCCCGACTGCGCTGTTACGCTCTCCCTCGGAGAGAGGTCATACGACAGTTACAGGGCACTGAAAGAAGCGGGCGCAGACCGTTACTTATTACGACACGAAACTTGCAACAAAGCGCATTATAAAAAGCTTCACCCGAAAGAAATGAGTTTTGATGCTCGCATAGAATGCCTTGAAAACCTGAAATCACTCGGATATCAGGTCGGCGCGGGTTTTATGGTCGGTTCGCCGTTTCAGACAGACGAAGACCTTGCAGGGGAACTTCTATTCTTAAAAGAATTAAACCCGCAGATGGTCGGCATAGGACCGTTCATTTCACATATAGATACGCCGTTTGCAAAATACAGCGACGGCACGGCGGAACTTACGGCATTTCTTATATCATTAATAAGGCTGACTCTCCCGAGGGTGCTCCTCCCTGCCACTACGGCACTCGGAACGGTTGACCCCTACGGACGTGAAACGGGAATACTTTCGGGCGCTAACGTTCTTATGCCGAATCTTTCCCCGTCTTCCGTAAGAAAAAAGTATATGCTTTACGACAATAAAATATGCACGGGAGAAGAAGCGGCTCAGTGTATAGGCTGTCTTGCCGAAAGGGTGAAAAAGACGGGCTGCGAAATAGTAAACGACAGAGGTGATTACAACTATGATATATGATGTAAAATCAATGAAAGCCGAGGAATTCATCAATGACGGTGAAATCCTCGAAACAATAAAATACGCAGAGGAAAACAAGAATAATATTGAACTTATCGACAGTATTCTTGAAAAAGCAAAACTCAGAAAGGGGCTTACTCACCGTGAGGCAAGCGTTCTTTTAGCCTGCGATAATGAGGAAAAGGTTAAGGAAATATATGACCTTGCCGAGCAGATTAAGAAGGATTTTTACGGTAACCGTATAGTTCTTTTTGCGCCTCTTTATCTCTCTAACTACTGCGTAAACGGCTGTCTTTACTGCCCGTATCACTATAATAACAAACATATTCCGAGGAAGAAGCTGACTCAGGAAGAGGTTGCAAAAGAGGTAATCGCCCTTCAGGATATGGGACATAAGCGCCTTGCCATCGAGGCGGGCGAAGACCCCGTTAACAATCCGATTGAATACATTCTCGATTGCATTAATACGATTTATTCCATCAAGCATAAAAACGGCGCTATAAGGCGTGTAAACGTAAATATTGCCGCAACTACCGTAGAAAACTACAGAAAGCTTAAGGACGCCGGAATAGGTACGTATATTCTCTTCCAGGAAACATATCACAAAAAGAATTATGAAGTTCTTCATCCGACGGGTCCAAAGCATAACTACGATTATCACACCGAGGCTATGGACAGGGCTATGGAAGGCGGAATCGACGACGTAGGTATCGGCGTTCTGTTCGGTCTTGATAATTACAAATACGAATTTGCGGGACTTCTTATGCACGCAGAACATCTTGAAGCGGTTCACGGCGTAGGACCCCACACTATAAGCGTGCCGAGAGTAAAGCCCGCTGACGACATTGACCCCAACGACTTTGACAATTCACTTTCTGACGATATGTTCTGTAAAATAGCGGCGTGTATCAGAATTGCGGTTCCCTACACGGGTATGATTATTTCTACGAGGGAAACTCCCGAAGTCAGAGAAAAGATTATCCGCCTCGGCGTAAGCCAGATAAGCGGCGGTTCAAGAACGTCGGTAGGCGGCTACGCCGAAGAAGAGAGGCCTCACGACACCGAGCAGTTTGACGTATCGGATAACAGAACGCTCGACGAGGTTGTAAACTGGCTTATGAGAGCGGATTATATCCCCTCTTTCTGTACCGCGTGCTACCGCGAAGGAAGAACAGGCGACCGTTTTATGAGCCTCTGCAAATCAGGCCAGATTCAGAATTGCTGTCACCCCAACGCGCTTATGACGCTTAAAGAATTCCTTATCGACTACGCAAGCGAGGATACTAAGGAAATCGGCGAAAAAATGATTCAGAAAGAAATTGACAATATTCCCAAGGAAAAAGTCAGGGAAATTGTTCGCGAACGCCTCGTTAAGATTGAAAACGGAATCAGAGATTTCAGATTTTAGGAGATATTATGGGACTTAATTCAACTCCTGCTTCCGAGAGAGTACATATCGGCTTTTTCGGAATAAGAAACGCAGGTAAATCAAGCCTTGTAAACAGAATAACAAATCAGGATATGTCGGTTGTAAGCGACGTTAAGGGCACCACTACCGACGCAGTAAGAAAATCAATGGAACTCCTCCCTCTCGGTGCTGTAGTTATTATTGACACGCCCGGTTTTGACGACGAGGGCGACCTTGGCGAGAAGAGAGTAGAAAGCGCGAGAAAAATACTTACGTCCTGCAATATTGCCGTACTTGTTACCGAAAATGAAAAGCTGAATCCCGACGAACTTGAACTGTTAAAAATGATTAAAAAACGGGACATCCCCTATATTATTGTTCATAACAAATCAGATTTAACGGGCTCTGCCGAAGGTAAAATGTATGTCAGCGCCGTTACGGGTGAAGGAATTGAAAGACTCAAGGAAGAACTTGCAAAGATTTCCGGAACTCTCGGCAAGGAAATTCATTTTATTTCGGATTTTATAAAAACGGGAGATACGGTTGTTCTTGTGTGCCCCATTGACGAATCGGCGCCGAAAGCAAGGCTCATTCTGCCGCAGCAGCAGGCGGTAAGGGACGTAATTGACGCGGGCGGAATCGCAATAGTAATTCAGCCCGAACAGATAACTGATACCCTGAATAATCTTACTGTCCCGCCTGCTCTTGTTGTAACGGATTCACAGGCTTTTAAAGAGATTAGTTCGCTTGTACCCGAAAACATTAAGCTTACGTCATTTTCAGTTCTTATGGCGAGGTACAAGGGCTTTCTTGACACGGCGGTTAAGGGTGCCGAAACGATTAATACGCTTAAAGAGGGCGCAAGAATACTAATCAGCGAGGGCTGCACTCATCACAGACAGTGCAACGATATAGGCACGGTAAAGCTTCCCCGCTGGCTCAGGGCGTATGCGGGCTGCACGCTTAATTTTGAATACACCTCAGGGCACGGCTTCCCGAAGGATTTAAGCGGATACGACCTTGTTATTCACTGCGGAGGATGTATGCTCAACGACGCGGAAATAAAAAGCCGTATGGACCTTGCAAACGAACAAAAAATACCATTCACAAATTACGGAACGGTAATAGCAAAAATCAACGGCATTCTTGACAGAAGTATTGAAATAATAAACTGAATAAAATTTAAGG
>CAJOER010000082.1 GCA_905233805.1 uncultured Eubacterium sp.
TCAAGCTCCCTTCATCTGCCGCCGGCAGCGGTCGCTTTCGTCACCCAAAGCAAGCACTCTAGCCAAACTGAGTTACATCTCGGTAATTGAATTGTTCTTATTTTTTGCTTTGCTCGCCCTCTTGCAAAATTGTCGCACTGCTCGCTCCCGCTTACATTGCTCTGTTTTGCTGCGCTTCCTCAAGCTCCCTTCATCTGCCGCCGGCAGCGGTCGCTTTCGTCACCCAAAGCAAGCACTCTAGCCAAACTGAGTTACATCTCGGTATATACTGCTTTTGTGCTTAATAATTTTATAATAATATGGCTTTTTTGTCAAGTTAAAATGAGATTTACAATCAATTGGATATATGATATACTTAATATATCTTTAAGGGGGTAAAATTATGGCTAAGTATAATAACGAATGGTACAAAACGCTTGTAGTATATCAGATATGGCCGCGCTCGTTCTGCGACGGAAACGGCGACGGAATTGGCGACCTTGAAGGCGTACTTTCAAAGCTTGATTATCTTGAAGATTTGGGAATTAACTGTATCTGGTTTTCTCCGCTCTATCCTTCGCCTAACGCAGATTTCGGCTACGATATAGCCGATTACCGTAATATTCACCCCGAATACGGCGACCTTGACTTATTTAAAAAAGTTCTCGACGAGGCGCACAAAAGAGGCATTAAGGTAATAATGGACCTCGTTGTAAATCACACCTCGGACGAACACGACTGGTTTATCAAGTCACACGACAAGGCTTCGCCTTACCACGACTATTATTTCTGGCGCAAGGGTAAAAATGCCAAGAAACCGCCGAACAACTGGCTTTCATGCTTTGAGGGCAAGGCATGGGAATACGACAAAGCCCTCGACGAGTGGTATATGCACGTGTTTGCGGCAAAACAGCCCGACCTTAACCACGATAACCCGAAAGTCCGCGAAGAAGTTAAGGACATTATGCGCTTCTGGCTCGATATGGGCGTTGACGGCTTCCGCGAGGACGTAATTACCTTCATTTCAAAAAAGGAGGGACTTCCCAACGGCTTCCCGCTCCCGACTATGACGGGACTTGAGCACTATATGGACGGCCCGCATATTCACGAATACCTCAGAGAATATAGGGAAGTAACCGATAATTACAACTGTTTCACCGTCGGCGAGGCACCGATGATGACGCCGAAAAAAGCACTCAAATACATAGACGAAAACAACAAAGAACTTGACCTTATGTTCCATTTTCAGCATATCGACGCCGACGCATTTCTTATCGACTTTATCCAGCGTCCGTTTAACCTGAAAAGAATGAAGGGCGCATTTTCGCGCTGGCAGGAAGAGCTTGAAGGCAAGGCATGGAACACGCTTTATATTGAAAACCACGACCATCCGAGAATTATATCCCGCTACGGAAGCGAAAAATACAGAACCGAGTCGGGTAAAATGCTCGCTAATATGTATATGCTCCAGAAAGGCACCGTTTTTGTATATCAGGGACAGGAAATCGGTATGCTCAACACCCGTCTTGATTCAATCGATGAATACGCCGACGTTTTTGTTAAGAACAACTACAAAGTATTCACCGAAAAGGTACATATGAAGAAAGATAAGGCGTGGGAGTGGGCAGTTAAGTCAACGCGCGACAATTCGAGAACTCCCGTTCAGTGGGACGGCAGCGAAAACGCAGGATTTACAACGGGTACGCCGTGGTTCCCCGTAAACAAAAACTACCCCGAAATCAACGCTGAAAAAGAAATGAACGACCCCGATTCAATTCTCAATCACTACAAGGCGCTGATTAAGTTCAAGAAAGAAAACGAGGTAGCGCTCTGGGGCGACTATAAAGAACATTATAAAAACAGCGACAAGCTCTACGTTTACGAAAGAAACTACGAGGGCAAGCGCCTGCTTGTAATCAACTCTTTCACCGAAGAGAACGTCGTATTTGAAGCACCCAAGGGCTTTGACCTCGAAAAGGGCAAGCCTATCCTTTGCAACTACAAAAACTTAACCGTTCAGAATAACGGATTTAAAATGAGACCTTACGAAACGAGAGTATATTATTTTGAGTAATTCAGGAAAGCTTTATATAGTAGGAACGCCTATCGGCAACCTCGGCGATTTTTCGCCGAGAGCCGTTGAAACCCTCTCTTCGGTTGACTTTATTGCAGCCGAGGATACAAGGGTTACGCTTAAACTGCTCAACCATTTTGACATAAAAAAAGAGATGGTCAGTTACTTTGAGCATAACAAGCGCGAGAGAGGCGAAATAATAACCGACAGAATACTTTCAGGGGAAACCTGCGCCATAGTTACGGACGCGGGTATGCCCGCAATTTCCGACCCCGGGGA
This sequence comes from uncultured Eubacterium sp., assembly GCA_905233805.1. Lineage (GTDB taxonomy): Bacteria > Bacillota > Clostridia > Oscillospirales > Acutalibacteraceae > Eubacterium_R. The sequence continues at coordinate 2,333 of CAJOER010000082.1, forward strand.
GGATTTGGTGCGCCTGTGCCACGAAAGAGGAATAAAGGTTGAATCCGTCCCCTCGGCGACCGCGCTCACTACGGCGCTTGCGCTTTCGGGTATGGATACGGGGCGCTTTACCTTCGAGGGCTTTTTATCCGTCGCGAAAAAATCGCGCTATGAGCACCTTGAAGAACTTAAAGACGAAAAGCGCACTATGGTATTCTATGAGGCGCCGCATAAACTTCTCAACACCTTAAAGGATTTTTCAAAGTATTTCGGCAACAGGAATATCGCCCTCGTGCGTGAAATCACGAAAATCCACGAGGAGGTTATCCGCACTACGGTTGACGACGCCGTAAAGAAGTACGAAGAAACTCCGCCAAAGGGCGAATTCGTTCTGATTCTTGAAGGAAAGAAGGAAGAGGCGCAGAGCATGACGCTTGAAGAAGCGGTAAATACGGCGAAAAAACTTGTTAAAAACGGAATGAGCATAAACGCCGCCGCAAAGGAAATCGCCTCCTCAACGCCGTTCAAGAAAAACGAGATTTATAAAGAATTACTATGATTTGCAATCAATGTCCGCGAAAATGCAATATTGACAGAGAAAACGCGCTCGGCTACTGTAAAAGTCCGGGTGCTTTTCGCGTTGCAAGGGCAGCTCTTCACTTTTGGGAGGAGCCCTGCATAAGCGGTAAAAACGGGAGCGGAACCGTGTTTTTCAGCGGGTGTAACCTCGGCTGTGTTTACTGCCAGAATTACGAAATCACAAAGGAAAACAAGGGCGTTGAAATAAGCGGTGAACAGCTTATACGCATATTTGAAAATCTTATTTCGCAGGACGCAGAAAACATAAATCTTGTAACGCCGACTCACTATGCAGTTCAGCTCGCGGAGGTTTTGAAAAAATGGTGCTCCCCCGTTCCGATTGTTTATAATTCGTCGGGATATGAAAGCGTTGAAACGCTGAAGCTGCTTGAAGGACTTGTCGATATTTATCTCGTTGATTTTAAATACATCAGCCCCGAAAGAGCAAAGCGTTACAGCAGCGCCGAAGATTATCCCGAAATTGCAAAAGCGGCAATAAAAGAAATGTGCCGTCAGCAGAGCGAAGACGTTTTCGGCGAAAACGGGATGATGAAAAAGGGCGTAATCATCCGCCATTTAGTCCTCCCGTCAAACACTAACCAAAGTATAAAAATCCTCGGTTACCTTTCGGAGAATTATAAAAACAGACACCTTTCCCTTATGGCGCAGTACCTCCCCTGCGGAGAGCTTTCCAAGTATGCTGAAATAAACAGAAAAATCACGCAGAGAGAGTATGACAAAGTAGTAAACTACGCAGTTAACGAAGATTTTGAGAAAGTTTTTACGCAAAAACTTTCGTCTGACGAAAAAAAGTTTATTCCTGCATTTGATTTTAGCGGAATAATGTGTTAAAATGTAGTAGTTAAAAATTATTCAAAATAAAAGGAGAAGAAAAAATGAAAAAGTTTTTTACCGAATTCAAGGAATTTATTGCACAGGGCAACGCGCTTGACCTTGCAGTAGGCGTTATCATCGGCGGTGCTTTCGGCGCTATCGTTAATGCTCTCATTGAGAACATCATTAACCCGCTTATCGCCTGCATCGGCGGAACCGACGTCGGTTTTGTAATCCCGCTTATCAACGGCCAGGCTATGGACATCGGCTCATTCATTTCTGCAATCCTTAACTTCATTATTATTGCTTTCATCGTTTTCTGCATCATCAAGGCAGCAAACAAGGCAAAAGAGAAGGCGGCCAAGAAGGCAGAGGAAGAAGAGGAAGCTACTACTAAGACCTGCCCCTTCTGTAAGAGCGAAATTGATATTGAAGCTACAAAGTGCCCGCACTGTACGGCTGACCAGCCCGAGGAAGAGGCTGAATAATCAAAACAAAACGGGCGGAGAATATCCGCCCATAAGTTTATTTTACGGAGTGATTTTATGAAAAAAGAATACACTTTCCCATCAAATACGGGCGTATGCGAAATCTACGCCTGCGCATATCTTCCGGAAAGCTATGATACCGTGCTCGTAATCCATCACGGCATGGCTGAGCATCAGGAAAGATACCTCGGCTTTATTGAATATCTTAACGAAAACGGCATCGCGGTTTATATGCACGATATGGCGAACCACGGCAAGTCAAACGCTGATTTTAACGACAGCGGCTGGTTCGGCGACAAGGACGGCTACAAGGGTTTAATCCTTGATTTAAAGCAGAATTTTGATATTGCAAAAGAGGAAAATCCCGATAAAAAGCTCGTAGTTATGGGTCACTCGATGGGCTCTTTCATCTGCCGCTGCTTTACGGCTGAATACCCCGACGAGGGCTTTGAGGGCGCAATCTATATGGGCACCGGCGACGCTAACCCGATAGCGGGAATAGGCAAGAACCTTGCCGGCATAGTTGCGAAAATCAAAGGCACCAAGCATAAGAGCAAGCTCCTTGACAAGACCGCCTTCAGCGCATACGGAAAGGGCTTCGAGGGAAGAACGCCGTTTGACTGGCTCACAAGAGACGCCGCTATTGTTGACAAGTATATTGACGATAAATCAAAACTGTAACACCCCCGAGTGGTACGCAAAAATCCCGAAGGAGGCAAAAATTCTTCTTACCTCCGGCGAAAAGGACCCCGTAGGTCCTCAGGCACAGGGCATCAATAATATTGCTCAGAAACTTGCGGATACGGGCCACACGAACGTTACGGTAAAACTTTATCCCGACTGCCGCCACGAAATCCTTAACGAACTCAACAAGGACGAGGTTATGGCGGATATCGTAAGCTGGATTAAAGAATTATAATAATTAAAGGAGTAGCGGTGCTACTCCTTTATTATTTCCATTACATCGCCGAGCGATTTTATCTCGTAATCAATTATTAAATCAGTATCGTTACTGCTGCCGTTTGGATTATACCGGCAGCATTTTATTTTTGCGTTATTGCCGCCTTTCATATCGCTTGTAAGCGAGTCGCCGACTATGAGTATCTCATCCCTTTCGCAGGGGAAAATATGTTCAAGAACGTAGTTAAAGAATTCAGCCGAGGGCTTTTCGTACCCTATCTCGTCAGAGATAAATACGCCGTCAAAAATATCCTTTATGCCCGATTTTTCAAGCTTTACGCTCTGAACCGAATAAGCGCCGTTAGTAACCGCATACTGCTTTATTCTGCCTTTAAGCGCCTTTATTATCTCCTCGCCGTTTTCAAGAAATACGACAGTATCGGTCAGTCCTTTTTCATAATAATCGCTGAACTGCGACGGGTCAATTCCTTTAACTGAAAGCAATTCAAAAAGCTCCCTGAATCTGCCCGAAAGGGTTTCCTCCTTGGTAATCTCGCCTCTTTCAAGCATTTCCCAGTATTTGTTATTTATTTCGGAATAGAGCCTTACTGTTTCGTCCGGGCACTCCCCGAGTCCGAAATCCCCGAAGGCTTTTTTCAGCGAATTACTCTCGGAAAGGCGAAAGTCAAGCAGGGTGTTATCAACATCCCACAGTATAACCTTAAACATAATTGTTACCTCGTAAAACCATTATATATTATTGCTTGACTTTTGACAATATGTAAACTATATTATATTTGTGGGAAATTAAGTTTTATATTATAAATCAATTACGGAGAACTTTATGCATATTGTAAATATAATCAACCTGCTCGGCGGGCTGGGACTCTTCTTGTTCGGTATGAACTATATGAGCAAGGGCCTTTCGCAGGTAGCGGGTAATAAAATGAGGGACCTGCTTGAAAAGCTTACAAGAAACCGCTTTAAGGGCTTCCTTCTCGGCGTTCTTGTAACGGCTGTAATTCAGTCGTCTTCGGCTACAACCGTTATGCTTATGGGCTTTTTAAATGCGGGGATTATGGATTTGGCGCAGGCAACGGGCGTAATAATCGGCGCTAATATAGGTACTACCGTTACCGCCGTTCTTATTGCAATAGACGTTTCGGCAATAGCTCCCATATGTATTTTCATCGGCGCCGCCATGGCTCTTTTCAGCAAGAAGCAGAAACAAAAATATATAGGCCAGATTATACTCGGCTTCGGTATTCTTTTCTTCGGGCTTAAGTATATGAGCGGCGACTCGGCTATGGGCGTTCTTAAAACAAGCAAACTTTTCCAGAACTTTATAGCCTCGGCAAATAACCCGATAATCGGCATTATCGTCGGTATTATTATCTGCTCAATTCTTCAGTCCTCAAGCGCCGCAATAGGTGTATTACAGGTACTTGCTTTAAACGGAATAGTTCCGCTTGACTTGGCGGTTTATCTTATTATAGGTATAAATGTCGGCTCGGCTACTCCCCTGTTCATTTCCGCAATAGGCGCAAAGACGAACGCAAAAAGAGCTGCTCTTATTTACTTTATTTTCAACCTCGTTCTGGTTGCGTTTACTCCCATCGCAATGTTTGAGCCGTTCATTAATCTTATTGAAAGCCACGCTTCAAACGGCTCGGTTGCGGTTGCGGCGGTACACATTATATTCAAGATTGCATCGGCGGTTATTCTTCTTCCCTTCGTCAATCCCATCGTAAAGATTACGGAAAAGATTATTAAACCTGTTGAGCATGAAAGCGAATTCCGTTTCACTTATATTGACAAAAAACTTCACTCTCAGGATAACGCCAGCATCAGCGTTCTTCAGATAGGCTCAGAGGTTGAGCGTATGGCAAAACTCGTACGCAGAAACTACGTTCTTGCCTGTGAGGACCTTCTTGCCGGCAGTATCGAAAACGAAAGAGAAATCAAAAACAACGAAGAACTTATCAACTGGCTCAATCATAATATCTCTGACTTTATGGTAACTATAACCTCTCACCGTATTACCGGTGAGGCGTCGGAATATATAGGAAAACTCTTCCACGTAATAACCGACCTTGAGAGAATAGGTGACCATGCTCTTAATATACTGCAGCGCAACACTATCGCTATTCAGGAACAACTCGACTTTACCGAAGACGGTATGAAAGAGATTCAGGGTATTTACGAAAAAACGTTAGAACTTTTTGACCGCGCACTTGCGGCATTCGTAAATAAACAGCTTACCGACCAGGAGGCAAACGACCTTCATTTCCTTGAAGATACTATCGATTCATTGACTCTTGAATCTCAGGACCATCATGTTGAAAGACTTCGCCGCAAGGAATGTCATACCGCGTCAGGCGTAGTATTTACAAAGATACTTCAGGACCTTGAGCGCGTCGGCGACCATTCGTACAATATCGCATGGGCAGCGCGTAAAGATAAGGCGCTTATCAGACAGATTTAGTATTATGAAAGATAAACGGACTGTTTTTGACAAACTGAATACAGCCTTTTTCGGAAAAGATTTAAGAATTACCAAGGGAGTCGTATACTCTTATGTCAGAGAATACGACTTCTCGTCTTATTATCCCGAGGATAAATATATCAAAAAACAGACTCCGCCGACG
>CAJOER010000083.1 GCA_905233805.1 uncultured Eubacterium sp.
TATTTACTTAAAAAGTTTCTTCCTCAGATTGAGTTTTCAAGCTATGAGGAATTCAAGGAAAAATTTAAAATCAACGTACCCGAGAATTTTAATTTCGGTTTTGACGTAGTTGACGCGTGGGCGGAGCACGAGCCCGAAAAACGCGCCCTCCTCTGGGTTAACGAGGAGGACGAGGAGCATACCTTCACCTTCACCGATATTAAAAAGCTCTCGAATAAGACGGCTAATTTCTTTAAGAGCCTCGGTCTTAAAAAGGGCGACGTCGTAATGATGATTATGCGCCGCCGCTGGGAATACTGGGTATGCGCTACCGCGCTTCACAAGCTCGGCGTTATTCTTATTCCCGCAACCCTTCAGCTCACAAAAAAGGACATAGTTTTCAGAGGCAACGCCGCGAAGGTTAAGACGGTAGTCTGCGTTGACGACGACTTTGTTATATCGCAGATGGAGGAATCCTTCCCCGAAATACCGTCCCTTGAAAACAAAATCCTTGTAGGCAAAAAGCGCGAGGGCTGGCTCGATTATCATGAAGAGATTGAAAAGTTTTCAGACGAGCTCAGCCGCCCGACGGGCGACGAGGCAACGAAGTGGGACGACGTTATGCTCGTTTATTTCACGAGCGGAACTACGGGTATGCCCAAGCTCGTTCAGCATAACTTCGCGCACCCTCTCGGCCATATCGTAACCGCCAAATACTGGCAGCACGTTGAGGAAAACAAGCTTCATATGAGCGTTTCCGACTCGGGCTGGGCAAAGTTCGGCTGGGGAAAGATTTACGGCCAGTGGATTTGCGGCGCGACTATCTTCTGCTACGATATGATAGGCAGGTTCAACCCGAAAAACCTGCTCTCGAAGGTTCAGAAATACGGCGTTACCACCTTCTGCGTTCCGCCTACTATGTACCGCTTTATGCTTCAGGAGGATTTATCTCAGTTTGATTTATCCTGCCTGCATCACTGCGCTACTGCGGGCGAACCCCTCAACCCCGAGGTTGTTAAAAAGTGGAAGGAGCTTGTAGGTCATCAGATTTACGAGGGCTTCGGCCAGAGAGTGGTTCGAGCCGATTCAGGGCGCTACGGGAAAGCCGAATCCGCTTTTCGATATTCAGCTTCTTGACGCCGACGGAAATATCTGTGAGGACGGCGAGGAGGGCTCGCTTACGATTATGGACGTTAAGCATAATCCTCCCGTAGGACTTTTCACGGGATATTATAAGAACCCCGAGATGACCGAGGAAAAGCTCGGCGGAATCGGATACAACACGGGCGACGTTCTTTGGCGTGACAGTGACGGTTATTACCGCTTTGTCGGCAGAAACGACGACGTTATCAAGTGCTCGGGTTACCGTATCGGTCCCTTTGAGGTTGAGTCCGCGCTCGTTGCTCACGACGCGGTAGTAGAGTGCGCAATTACCGGTGCTCCCGACCCGATTAGAGGCCAGGTAGTTAAGGCGACCGTTGTTCTTGCAAGGGGCTATACCCCGAGCGAGGAGCTTACAAAGGAGCTTCAAACCCACGTTAAGCATATGACCGCGCCTTATAAGTACCCGCGTATAATCGAATACGTTGACGAGCTTCCCAAGACCGTCGGCGGAAAAATCAAGCGTGCCGAAATCCGCAAGGCGGACGAGGATTCGTTTAATAAGTAAAATGAAAGCAGCGACGGTGTCGCTGCTTTTTTCGTCTTTTAAAATGTTGTGCCGGACTTTCTTCGCAACAACGCAACAGTCCAGCTTAATAAAGCAAAAAACAGTAGCGTTTAGCTACTGTTTTTTACTTGGTGGAGACTGCTGGACTTTCTTCTCAGCTATCGAAAGCCCCACTGGGGCTTTCTCCCAATCGCGGCACTTTCTGCGCCGCTCTTGGAGTTCGTTTCAAGTCCAGCCCAAAAATAAATAAGACAGCAACATAAGTTACTGTCTTATTTATGGTGGAGACTGCTGGACTTGAACCAGTGACCCCTTGCATGTCAAGCAAGTACTCTAACCAGCTGAGCTAAGCCTCCGTAAAACGTAAGGCTATTTTATCACTCCGCCGTGCTTTTGTCAATTCGTTTTATATAATTCCGAGCGGAATAAGTACTGCAAGAAGAATCGCAACGCAGCCCCAGAGGCAGATGAGAAACTTCTTCTGCGTCTTTCTCGGCTTGTCATAAATAAGATTTGCCGCAAGGAAGAAGGGGATATACGTCGTGATGAATACGGGCAGCGCACCCCACCATTTATATACCCAGATAAACGCGGGAGTTGAGGCGAGAAAAATCTCAAATACCGAGAAGAACAGCGCGTTGCCTATCGCAAACGCAATTCTGTTGTTTATTCCGAGTATCTTTTTATCCTTATCCTCGGGAAGAAGCCCAACGCTCATAAAGCCCGCAACCGAGAACATGAGCGAAAGCTCCCACGATACGCCGACTAAGAGTATAAAGCTCGTGCTTTCGGGCGAAACGTGCCAGAGCGCATACCCCGTAAAATGGCATATTACTGCGTTTGCAATCTCATAGAGCCAGTGAACTCCGTAAAGCGCAAGCGCGGCAGCCATGGCGTTATAGTTTTTCTTTTTCCACTGGGGAATCCATATTCCCACGATAACAAGAGCTAAAAGCGCAATAAAAGTCCAGTTGAAATTAGCCGTACTTCTTACCGCATTTTTAGCTGCCTCCGCCGCAGCCATCGAAGCAGCGGAACCGTCTCCGAATAACATAATTTCACTCTCCTTATATTAATGTTTGTAATCCTTATAATTAATTATACAATAAAAGAGTGATTAAAACAATATAATTATTATTGACTTCCCGACAATCAAGGTCGGCAAGAATTACAAAGTTATGAAATCCGCTTTCATTGACTGGTGCAGGGAACGGAGAGTATAAGCGTACAGCCACCAAATCGGTGGCTGTACTTTTTTTGTGTGTTGTGATATAATGGGACAAATAATATTTTTCATTAGGGAAATCAAATGACAAATCTACAAATTCAAAGTATTGCCAAGCAAACAATTGAATATATTAAAACACAGATTTGTGTCGGTCAGTCATTGGAAAAAATCAGAAGTCTCTGCGAAAACAAAATGCTTGAATTAGGCGCAGATTCATTTTGGTATTATGATATAGGTGCATTGGCATTTTCAGGAACGGATACAACTATTTCTATCTCCGGAAGAATATATAAAACTCCAAGCAGCAAAATTCAAGTTAACGACATAATCACTATTGATTTAAGTCCGCAATCAAATCACGTTTGGGGTGATTATGCACGGACAATAGTTGTTGAAAATGGTGAGGTTGTAAACAACATAAACGATATTAGCAATGCAGAATGGAAACAAGGATTGTTGTTTGAAAACGAGCTGCATAAAGAATTGTTATCCTTTGCTACGCCGGATACTACATTTGAAGAACTGTATTTTCAAATGAACAGTTATATTACAAAGAACGGTTTCATAAACTTGGATTTTAACAAAAACCTTGGTCATTCAATTGCTAAACACAAAATACAAAGGATTTATTTAGAAAAAGGAAACCAAAAGAAACTCGGAAGCGTTGAGTATTTTACTTTTGAACCACACATCGGCAAAGCAAATTCTCTGTACGGATACAAGAAAGAAAACATATATCATTTTGTCGGCAATGAATTAAAAGCGTTGTGAAATAAAGGGAGATATAATGAAAATAGCAAACGGTATGGAATTCATAAATGATGAAGCCGTAATAGGAAAATGGAATAATATTGGTTGGCTTGATAATACATATAGTACGTCACTTGAAAGTTTAAATGAAAAAAGCGGTGAATATGATACTCTGTATTTTCTACCTAACGGTGAGTCATATTGGATATTTGAGGGCTGGACAAAGAGCGTTCTTTTAATACATTACGGTGGAGATGAGCCTATCCTAACATACAAATATGATATTCAAAGAATTGACAATAAGGATTATCTGTTTTTTAGAGTAGAGGATAAGACCGAAGTTTTCATTAAGGTCAACTCAAAACACTACACAAAAGCAACTCTCGGAAGACACGATAATATTAACCTTCCGTTTGTTTACGATAAGCGGGTGATCGGAAAGTGGAAGTCAGTTGCATTTGTAGATGCAATAGATGCCTTTTCCCCTGACAATGAGTGTGACGGTCTTTATCTGAAAGAAATCGAATTCTTTTCTGACGGCAGATTAGAACAGACTACTATGGATGAAGTTTGGCACGACAAATGGACTAAAGGGTCTGTTATTAATCTTCATCGGACAACCGTTGCTGCTTATGAAATACGTGTAATAAACGGCACAGAGTATTTGTTTATGGAGTGGAAAATGGGTAACTACATTTATGGCGGTATGGAACCCGAGTTTTATGTCTTTATCCGTTCATAACTCAGACAATACCCAAATCTCTTGAAATAGTTTCAGCCTCGGCAGTACACTGCCGAGGCTATATTTTTGTTTGCAAAGTGGTTGGCAAGTGGTTGACGTTCAGGAAAACTGAAGTGCGCTGAAGGCAACTGAAGTCAGCCATTCGGATTTTTGCATATTATGTTTAGTGCCTATTTAAGCCAATTTAGAGCGATTTGCATAAAAATAAAGCAGGTTAGAAACCTGCTTTATTTGGTCGGAGTGACAGGACTTGAACCTGCGACTCCTTGACCCCCAGTCAAGTGCGCTACCACCTGCGCTACACCCCGATGCATTTTTAATGCCTATATAATATAACACATTTGATTTTCATTTTCAACAACTTTTTTAAAAAAATAGGGAGAGGGGTTTCCTCTCCCTTTGTTTTACAGAAGAATTATGTTGTGCTCTTTGCACTCTTTTCTCATTTCGTCGGTCCATACGGCGCACTGAACCTCGCCGATATGCGCCTTTTCGAGAAGGAGCATACAAAGCCGCGACTGACCTATTCCGCCGCCTATCGTGAGGGGAAGGGTTCCGTCGAGGATTCCCTGATGGAACTTGAAGCTCTCTCTCTCGAGAGCCCCCTCTTCTTTAAGCTGAGCGTGAAGACTTTCGGCGTCTACTCTTATACCCATTGAGCTTATCTCAAAGGCGCAGCCGAGCAGCTCGTTCCAGAGAAGAATATCCCCGTTGAGTTTCCAGTCGTCATAGTCCGGCGCGCGTCCGTCGTGCTTGATGCCGCTTTTAAGCTTTCCGCCTATCTGCATAAGGAATACCGTGCCGTGCTCCTTTACGATTTTGTCCTCCCTCTCCTTCGGGGTGAGGTCGGGGTACATATCCTCAAGCTCCTGAGTAGTGATGAAGAAAACGTCCTTCTTCATTTCAAAGCCGAGTACGGGGAACTTTTCCTTAACCTTTTCGTTCGTTTCATAAACGGCTTCAACGATTTTTCTTACGATTTCTTTAAGAAATTCAACGTTGCGCTCCTCTTTCGTTATAACTCTGCACCAGTCCCACTGGTCGACGAAAAGGGAGTGAAGGTTATCCGTGTCGTCGTCGCGGCGGATAGCGTTCATATCGGTATAAATTCCCTCGTCGGGTTTATAGCCGTAGCGGTAAAGCGCGCGTCTTTTCCACTTTGCGAGGGACTGAACAACCTCCGCCTCGCCGTCTATGTTCATCATGGTAAAGTGAACCTTTCTTTCAACGCCGTTAAGGTCGTCGTTGATGCCGCTTGCCTTCGTTACCATAAGAGGCGCGGTAATCCTGTCAAGGTTGAGCGCCTTTGAAAGCGTTGACTGAAAAGTATCCTTTACAACTTTAATTGCCTTTTGTGTTTCTCTTTGTGAAAGCTTGGATTTATAATCCGCAGGATAAATCATCATAGTTTCGTCCTCCTTTATGATGTTTATTTTATGCTTCCGACGGTTCTCGGGTAAAGAATTACGTCACGGATATTATTCTTTCAAAGCCGAGGCCGAAGCCCGCGTGCGGGACGGAGCCGTATTTACGCAAATCAAGATAAAAGTCGTAGCCGTCGGTGCTCATACCCTTTGCCTCCATAGCGGCAAGAAGACGGTTGAGGTCCGCCTCTCTTTCGCTTCCGCCGATAATTTCGCCGACTCCGGGAACAAGAAGGTCCGTTGCCGCAACGGTCTTTCCGTCGTCGTTGAGCTTCATATAAAACGACTTGATTTCCTTCGGGTAGTTGATAAGGAATACGGGCTTTTTATATACCTGCTCGGTAATATATCTCTCATGCTCGGACTGTAAGTCGCAGCCCCACTCAACGGGGAATTCAAACTTGACGTCGGCTTTTTTGAGAATATCAATAGCGTCGGTATAATCAACTACCGCAAAATCGTTTTCAACTACCGAGAGAAGCTTTTCGGTTAAGCCCTTTTCAAATCTCTGCTCAAAGAAATTAAGCTCCTCGGGGCATTTTTCCATATATTCCTTAATTATATATTTAATCATATCCTAGGCGATTTCGATAAGGTCGGGGAGCTCGCAGAACGCGATTTCGGGCTCAATGTGCCAGAACTCAGCCGCGTGGCGCTGAGTGTTGGAGTTCTCGGCTCTGAACGAGGGACCGAAGGTATAAATCTTGCCGAGTCCCATAGCCGCGACCTCGCCCTCAAGCTGACCTGAAACGGAAAGCCCCGTCTTCTTACCGAAGAAATCGTCAGCGTAATATTCCTCTTCACTCTTGTAATCCTTGCTGTAACCGATAGTCGTTACCTGGAACATTTCGCCCGCGCCCTCGCAGTCCGAGCCCGTGATTAGCGGGGTGTTGATATATACGTAGCCCCTGTCCTGGAAGAAGCGGTGAATTGCCGCCGCGATTACGCTGCGCACGCGGAATACCGCGTTGAAGGTGTTAGTCCTGACTCTGATATGAGGCATCTCGCGCAGGGTTTCAAGCTTCTGGAATTTCTTCTGAAGGGGATAGTCCGCGGGGCAGATGCCGAGCACGGTAATCTCCTTTGCGTTAATCTCGTTAGTGTCGTTCCTGTCGTTTTTTACGACCGTGCCGATTACTTTAAGCGCAGCGCCGAGCTTCGTCGCCTCGGGGTCAACCTCGATATCGCTGCCCTTGTCGATTACTATCTGAAGATGATTTAAGCTTGTACCGTCGTTGAGCGCAAGAAATGCGACGTTCTTACTGTCGCGTGCGGTTCTTACCCAGCCGCATACGGTAATCTCCTGTCCTAAAAAATCATCCTTTTCAATTACGTCAATAATGTCCGTGTGTTTCATAGTGAAACCTCCTTAAAATAAAAATACAGCCGACTCCGTCCCTTCTTATAGGACGAGCGACTGTTACCCGTGGTGCCACCTATATTGCTCTTTTGAGCCACTCAATGCTTCGTCATTAAAGCCCGCTGATATAACGTTCAGCCCACGGCGCCCCTACTCGGTTTTTACCTTTCAGTTTGCAGCTCTGAAGTGTTCTTCGTGCGACTGTTACTGTACGGCTTCCACCGTCCCGTACTCTCTTTAAGCACATTTTCGCCTTACTTTTCTTCGTCAATGCTTTTGATACGGATATTATATACCCCCTAATTTGCGTTTGTCAAGATTTTTTTAAATTTGGGTATTGACACGGGGGATAAAAAATGATACACTATGACACATAAAAACTTTAAAGCGTTAAAGTTTAAAGCGGTAAAGCGAAAGGAGAGATTAATATGGATATGTTTATTAAAATCATAATGCTTGTACTGTTTTTCGGAGTAATGATAGGCGTGGGCTTTTATTCAAAGAAGCATACTACCGACGTTAAGGGCTTCGTCCTCGGCGGAAGAAGCGTAGGACCGTGGCTCACGGCGTTTGCGTACGGAACCTCTTATTTCTCCGCGGTTATTTTCGTCGGCTATGCAGGCCAGTTCGGCTGGAAGTTCGGTATCGCCTCAACCTGGATAGGTATAGGCAACGCCGTAATCGGCTCGCTTCTTGCGTGGGTTATCCTCGGAAGAAGAACAAGAATTATGACTCAGCACCTCGATTCGGCTACGATGCCGCAGTTCTTCGGCCAGCGCTTCAACAGTAAGGGGCTGAAAATCGCGTCGTCGATTATAGTATTTATTTTCCTTATTCCTTATACCGCTTCGCTTTATAACGGACTTTCACGTCTTTTCGGTATGGCTTTCAATATCGATTATTCGGTATGTATTATAATTATGAGCGTTCTCACCGCGGTTTACGTAATCGCGGGCGGATATATGGCTACGGCGATTAACGACTTTATTCAGGGAATCATTATGCTTTTCGGCATAGTTCTTGTAATCGCTGCGGTTCTTAAAATCAACGGCGGCTTCACGGGCTCACTTGACGGACTTGCAAAGATTGTTGACGAGAGCGTTTCGTCAACTCCCGGAATTTTCAATTCCTTCTTCGGTCCCGACCCGCTCGGACTCGCATTCGTTGTAATTCTCACCTCGCTCGGTACGTGGGGACTTCCTCAGATGGTACAGAAATTCTACGCTATCAAGAGCGAGAGCGACATTAAAAAGGGCACGATTATTTCAACCTTCTTCGCTATCGTTGTAGCAGGCGGCTGCTACTTCCTCGGCGGTTTCGGAAGACTCTTCTCAAACAAGATTGAAACTCTCCCCGACGGCACGCTCAAAAACGGCTTTGACTCGATTATCCCGACCATGCTCGGCGACCTCTCGCCGCTGCTTATAGGACTTGTTGTAATCCTCGTTCTTTCGGCTTCGATGTCAACTCTTTCATCCCTCGTTCTTGCGTCCTCGT
>CAJOER010000084.1 GCA_905233805.1 uncultured Eubacterium sp.
GCTGGCATATCGTTGAATGCTCTGACGGAAAAGCACCCCTGGCAATAGATACAATACACAAACGAATTGTTGCAATAGTTGAAAGGGAATTATAATATGCTTAATTTCAAAAAGCCCGAGATTAGCGATAAGCCCTGGGTTGACGAATGTCTGAAGCATGCGGCTTCAATGAGCTGCGAATACACCTTCGGCAATACATATGTATGGGCGTCACAGTATAATTCCGAAATTTGCAGATATAAGGATTTCTTTATCTGCCGTTGGGGTTTTAAAGATAAAGCCTCATATTCGCTTCCGCTCGGCGAGGGCGATTTTACCGATGCCGTTGAACAGATAATTCTAGATGCGAAAAGCAGGGGAGTCGCTCCCCGTATTTACGGCGTTACTTCGGGTTATCTTTCCATGCTTCAGGAGGCGTTTACGGGTAAGTTTTCCTATCACCTTAACGACGGCTTCAGCGACTACATATATAAAACCGAAAAAATGGCTTCCCTCAGCGGAAAAAAGCTGCATTCAAAACGAAATCATATAACTAATTTTAAAAAGAACAACCCCGACTGGAGTTTTGAAAAAATTACAAGGGATAATATCCCCGAGTGTATTGAACTTCACGAAAAGTGGCTCGCGGAAAAAGAAGACGGAAGTACTGACGACTACAGTGATGAATTTAATGCTGTTAAGACCGCTTTTGAAAACTATGAAGCTCTCGGCTTCGTCGGCGGACTGATAAGAGTCGGCGGTAAAGTTATTGCCTATACTATGGGCGAACCGCTGATGAGCGGAAGATGCTTTGTATCGCATTTTGAAAAGGCTGTCTGATTATGAATACGTCAACAGGGAAGAGGACCTCGGTCTTGAAGGATTACGGAAAGCGAAGATGTCCTATCACCCCGAAATACTGCTTGAAAAATGGCTGGCTGTTTATAATGATTAAAAATGTTAAAGATAAAAACGAAATAATCCCTCTCTGGCAGGAGGCATTCGGCGACAGTAAAGAGGAAATAGAATTCTTCCTTAACAATGCTGATTATGAATGTAAAGGCATTTATATAAATAATGTGCTTTCATCCATGCTGCTTTTGTTTAAATGCAGGCTTAAGGACGAAGACTTTAATTATATCTATGCAGCCTGTACTTATAATGATTTTAAAAAGCAGGGATTAATGACAGAACTTCTTGATTATTGTAAAAAGGAATATCCCTCTATTTGTCTTATTCCCGCTGACGAAGGGCTGACGGATTATTATAAAAAAAGAGGTTTTGTAAATGATGCAAAACTTTCCGATATAAAATTCTCTGAATCGAAAGAGATTCAGGAGTGGCTTTTTGAAGGCTGTAATTTAAAGCACCCTATGGTGCTGTATTATAAGAGGTAGAATTTATGGTATATGTATTTTTAGCGGACGGATTTGAAATAATTGAGGCTATGGCTCCTATTGATATGCTGACTCGCGCAGGAGTTGACGTTAAAATCGTAGGCGTTACGGGCGAACTTGTTAAAGCAAGCTGCGGCATTGAAGTTAAAGCGGATATGACTATTGATATCTTTGACTTTTACGACGTTGAGGCAATTATTCTTCCCGGCGGTATGCCCGGAACTCTTAATCTTGAAAACAGTTCTGCCGTTCAGAAATCGGTTGATAACGCTGTTAACATCGGTGCGTTAATCTGTGCAATCTGCGCAGCCCCGTCAATTCTCGGACATAAGGGACTTCTCAGTGAAAAGGAAGCTACCTGTTTCCCGGGATTTGAGGAAGCGCTTGAAGGCGCAAAACTCAGCGACTCCTACGTAGTACGCGACGGTAATATTATTACTGCACGCGGCGCAGGCGTCTGCATTGAATTCGGCCTTGAAATAGTTAAAGCATTAAAAGGAAACGAACTTGCTCAAAGCATAAGAAAATCAATTCAGAAATATGAATAAAAGCGAACTCAGAAAACTTTTGCTTAACGAAAGGAAAAGCATTACCGGCAAGGCTGAAAAAGACAGCGGCGTATATGATAATTTAATATCATTTGAGCCTTTTATTGAAGCTGAAACGGTACTTGTGTATCTTTCATCCGAAAGCGAAGTTAACACAGACAAAATAATATCTTACTGTTTTGATAACGGCAAAAGAGTCGCCGTACCTTTTTGCACAGACAGCGACGGTAATATGGAGTTTTATATCATTAAATCCTTTAACGCCTTGTCGCCCGGGCATTACGGTATAAGGGAACCCGATATTAAAAGCTGCGAAAAGTTATCTGATTTCAGCGCTTCAATTATTGTTGTTCCCGGGCTGTCTTTTGATAAAAACGGCAACCGTTTAGGTTACGGAAAAGGGTATTATGACAGATTTTTAAAAAATTATTCTTTTATTTCGGTCGGTTTGTGTTATAATAGCTTTATTAAAGATATAATTCCGTCTGAAAATTACGACGTTAAAGTAAATTATATAATCACCGAGGACGCGGTTCTCGATACTCACAGCGGAGGGAAAAATGGATAACATAGATTTCAAGTTGAACGAAAAGAAAAAAGACATCTATTTTTCAAATGAAACAGATAATCAAAAGAGCGCTCCTTCTGCCTCTCAAAAGCAGGCGCCCAAAGCGCCCGTAAAAAGGAAAAAGGGCAAGGGTGTCGCTTCTACCTATCTGTTTTTTATAATTGTTATTGCATGCTCAATGATACTTTCGATTTATGCAATCTTTTGTATGAACGATATCCTTGCAATTACAAAAACAACTTCTACCGTTACTATTTCGCTTACTCAGAAGATTGATAGCAGTGACGACGCCATCAATACTCTCAGCAGTAACGGCCTTATTAGATGCAAAAACTTCTGTAAGGTATTTGTAAAACTCAGGGATAAGCTTATTCACTCTTCACAGCTCAGCGGTCCGTATGAAGCAGGCGTTTACTATCTCAACGGTAAAATGGGGCTTGAAGGTATGCTTATAACTCTTCAGGGCGATAACGCGACAAGCGAAACTGTTCAGTTAACTTTCCCCGAAGGCTATACCGTACCCGAAGTTATTGATAAACTTGTTGAAAATGATGTCTGCGACAGAAATGCGCTTATTTCCGTTATTCAGTCAACTAACTTTGATTTCAGACTGACAAGCGAACTTAAAGCTCAGGATTCCGTTCCTTACAGACTTGAAGGCTTCTTGTTCCCGGATACCTACGAATTCTTTATTGACGAAAGCGCTGCTTCTGCGGTAAGAAAATTCCTGCAGCAGGGTAATAACGTTTATACCAAGAAGTATTCCGACAGAGCTAAGGAACTCGGCTTAACCGACTATGAGGTTCTTACTATTGCTTCTATAATTCAGAAAGAGGCGGCGAACGATGAACAGATGAAGATTATTTCCGCCGTTATTCATAACCGTCTTAAGAATTCGCGCGATTTCCCGTGGCTCGGCTGTCAGTCCACAAAGGACTATATTACAAACAAGGTTGCGCCTTCACTTTCTTCAACTGCTTCTCACTCGGCTGATTACTATATGGCTTATTATAATACCAATAATAACTCTACCGTTGTTGGACTTCCCGCAGGACCGATTTGTAACCCCGGTAAAGCCGCTATTGATGCCGCGCTCCATCCGGCGGATACAAACGCCAAGTTCTTCTTCCACGATAATTCCGGCGAGATGTATACGGCTGATACAATTACTGAATTTAAGGAGAAGGTTGCAAGATACGCGCCTTATTTAAACTATTAATATGTCACACAATATTGAACTCCTTTCTCCCGCAGGGGATATGGAGAGATTAAAACTTGCATTAAAATTCGGAGCAGACGCCGTCTATCTCGGCGGCGAGATGTTCGGAATGAGAACTAACCCCTCAAATTTCGATTATGAGGGGTTAAAAAAAGCGGTTGAGCTTGTTCATTCTTATAATAAAAAACTTTACCTTACGTGCAACACTCTGCCGCGTAATACCGAAATTCCGCTTTTGCCCGAATATCTTAAATACGTTAAAGACATAGGCGTTGACGCGCTTATTGTTGCGGATATGGGCGTTCTTTCGCTTGCAAAGAAATATGCCGACGGTGTCGATATTCATATGTCCACTCAGGTCGGTATCGTTAATTATGAAGCTGCGAATACGCTTTGGGAACTC
The DNA here is from genome assembly GCA_905233805.1 of uncultured Eubacterium sp. Lineage (GTDB taxonomy): Bacteria > Bacillota > Clostridia > Oscillospirales > Acutalibacteraceae > Eubacterium_R. The sequence goes on from CAJOER010000084.1 coordinate 4,115, forward strand.
GGCGCAAAGAGAATTGTTACCGCAAGGGAACTTTCGCTTGATGAGATTAAAACTATTCGAGATAAGACTAATCCCGAACTTGAAATTGAAGTCTTTGTTCACGGCGCTATGTGTATGTCCTTTTCAGGCAGATGTATCCTTTCCGACTATATGGTAGGAAGGGACGCCAACAGGGGCGACTGCGCCCAGCCCTGCCGCTGGAAGTATCACCTTGTAGAGGAAACGAGGGAAGGTCAGTATTTCCCGATTAACGAGGATGGGGACGGTACATATATCTTTAATTCAAAGGATTTATGTATGATTAATCATATCCCCGAACTTGACAGAGCGGGTATTGATTCGTTTAAGATTGAAGGAAGAGCCAAGAGCGAATATTATACGGCCATAGTAACTTACGCTTACCGTAACGCTATGGACGAGTATTTTGAAAGTGGCCGCAGCGCTGATTTCACTCCTTCTCAGTGGATACTCGACGTGATGGAAAAAATGAGCCACAGAGAATATACCGAAGGCTTTAATTTCGGCCCGATAGTCAATGGGCAGGTTATTAATTCGGGCGGATATATCAGAAAGTGGGACGCATGCGCGCTCTTCATTTCGCAGTCCGACGGAAGAGTTACGGTTGCCCAGCGTAACAGGTTCTATCAGGGCGAGGTTCTTGAAGTTGTTGAACCGTTTAAAAAACCTTATAAAATTACCGTTGAAGAACTATATAATGAAAACGACGGGGAATATACCGACGTTGCGAATAAAACAACAAATATTTACTCATTTAAATGTGATAAAGAAATTTCTCCCGACGCTATATTCCGCGTAGAAAGACAATGATAAAAATAACCCTTCTGTAAATAATACAGAGGGGTGTTTTTTTGAAGAAAAAGATTGTTGTTCTGTTTGTTACAGTTGTATTTGTGTTTACTGGCTGTGCCGGAAGAATTCTTTATATATCATCAGCCGATTCCTTCAAAGTTGCCGATACCTATAATTCATATACTTTGACTCTTGATAGCGCAAAGCCGAATATTTATTTCCGTGATTTAAGCCGTATAACAAATGACACTTTCAAACGCGTTGCCGTAATACGACCGACAGATAAAGATATTAAGGAAGTATATAGAGTATTTAGCGGAAGCAAGCGAATGAAAATACTAAATGATTTACAAAATAAGAAGCCCGTTGTAACTGACGTTGATAATAATTTTAAAAGCAGAGTAATTGAATCGTATACGGTTAAGAGCAGTTCTGATAAGTGCAGGCATATTATTTTAAAAGAATGCTCGGGACTTCTTATGCATATACCTGATAAAGGCGAAAGCCTGAAAGTAAACCTTCTTG
>CAJOER010000085.1 GCA_905233805.1 uncultured Eubacterium sp.
TTGATTGTTTCGGGGTCAAAGTAAGGGGAAACAACGTATTCAGCGCCTGCAAGTATAGCAATTCTCGCGGTGGCTGCGTCCATAACGGTACCCGCGCCGATAATAATTTCGCCCGAGTTGTATTTTGCTCTCATAGCTTCGATAAGCTTGTCTGCGTGAGGTACGGTGAAAGTGAGTTCAATAGCCGCCACTCCGCCCGCGATGCACGCGTCGGTAATCTTTTCCGCCTGCTCTATCGAGGCTGCGCGGACTACGGCAACTATGCCAACCTCCTGAATTTTACTTAATGTTTCAAATTTACCAGCCATACTGTACCTCCTTATCTCTGAACGCGGGCTGAGGCTCCGTTTACCTTTGCCTCTACCTCTTTAAGGCTTGCCATTGAAGTGTCGCCGGGCGTCGTCATTGCGAGCGCGCCGTGAGCAACGCCGTAATTTACCGCCTTCTGCGCATCCTGATATGTCATAAGTCCGTAAATGAGACCGCTTGCAAAGCTGTCGCCGCCGCCGACTCTGTCAAGTATTTCGAGTCCCGGGAATTCAATGCTGTTATAGATTTTTCCGTCAGCCCAGCAGATTGCCTTCCAGTCGTTGACCGTAGCGGTTTTAACCGTGCGCAGGGTTGTAGCTATTACCTTGAAGTTAGGGTATGCCTTCGTTACGGTTTCAATCATTTTATAGTAGCCGTCGAGATTAAGCTCTTTAAGCTCGGCGTCGTTACCCTCGACTTCAAAGCCGAGCGAGGCGGTGAAATCCTCCTCGTTGCCTATCATAACGTCAACGTATTTTGCAATTTCGCGGTTTACTTCCTGCGCCTTCTTCTGACCGCCGATATCCTTCCAGAGCGAGGGACGGTAATTAAGGTCGTAGGATACAACAGTGCCGTATTCCTTTGCCTTTTTAACTGCGGCGATAACCGTCTGCGCCGAGGTTTCGGAAAGTGCGGCGAAGATTCCGCCCGTGTGAAGCCAGCGGACTCCGAGCGCACCGAAAATGTAATCCCAGTCAATATCCTCGGGCTTTAACTGCGAGGCGGCAGTGTTGCCTCTATCGGAAGTGCCGACGGCACCTCTTATGCCGAAGCCTCTTTCGGTAAAGTTAATTCCGTTTCTGACCGTTCTTCCGATACCGTCGTAGGGTACCCACTTAATAAGGCTCGTATCAACTCCGCCCTGAAGGATTAAATCCTCCATTAAATACCCGATTTCATTTTCGGCAAAGGCGGTAATAACGCCCGTTTTAAGCCCGAAGCAGCGGCGCAGCCCTCTTGCTACGTTGTATTCTCCGCCGCCCTCCCACGCTTTGAAGGAGCGGGCTGTTTTAATTCTGCCTTCGCCCGGGTCAAGCCTGAGCATAATCTCGCCGAGAGATATTTCATCAAAGGCGCATTTTTCTTTAGGTCTGAGATTAAGGTTCATATTAAACCTCCAAATCAAAATACTTTACGGCATTGTTGTAGCATATGCCTTCAATTATTTCTTTAAGAATATCCTCGTCGTATGCATACATACCCTCGTCAATCCACTGACCGAACAGGCGGCACATAATACGCCTGAAATATTCGTGGCGCGCATATGAGGTAAAGGAGCGCGAGTCGGTTTCCATACCGACGAATTTTCCGAGTACGCCGAGGTTTCCGAGCGATTTAAGCTGAGAAGTCATACCGTCCATCGTATCGAGGAACCACCACGCGGGACCGAACTGGATTTTGCTTTCCGCCTCGCAGCTCTGGAAATTTCCGAGCATGGTCGCAAGCACGGTGTTGTCTTTATCGTTAAGATTAAAGAGAATTGTTTTCGGAAGCTCGTCCTTAACGTTAAGCGCGTCGAGGAAACGGGAGAGAGGCTGTGCAATTTCGCAGTCGCCCACGCTGTCAAAGCCCGTGTCCGCGCCGAGGGAGCTGAACATTTTTGTATTGTTGTTGCGCATAGCGCCGATATGTATTTCCATAGCCCAGCCGAGTTCTTTATACTTCCTGCCGAGCGCGAGCATAACGGCGGTTTTATATCTGTCAATATCCTTTTGTTTAAGTTCTTTTCCCTTGAGCGCCTTTTTAAATATCTCATCAAGGTCGTCTTTATCAGCTTCTCTGTACGGAACGTAGTTAAAAGCCTGGTCGGATATTTTGCAGCCGACGGAGTTGAAATAGTCGGCGCAGCTGTAAAGCGCGGCAATTACGTCTTTTACGGTTTTTATTTTTATATCCGCTGCTTTTCCGAGGGCTTCAATGTATTCCTTAAAGCCGTCATTTTCTATATTAAGCGCCTTGTCGGGGCGGAAGGAGGGAAGCACCTTAAAAGGTAAATCCTTCTGAGCCAAAAGCTTGTGATATTCAAGAGAGTCAACGGGGTCGTCAGTCGTGCAGACGAATTTTACGTTTGATTTTTCTATAAGCGTCTGCGGCCTGAAATCGCCGTTTTCAATCGCCTTGTTGGCGCGCTCGTAAATATCCTCTGCGGTTTTTTCGTTTAAAGGGGTGTCTATGCCGAAATACCGCTGAAGTTCAAGGTGAGCCCAGTGATAAAGCGGGTTGCCGATACAGAACTGAAGAGTTTTCGCAAAGGCGAAAAACTTTTCTTTCGGCGAAGCGTCGCCCGTGCAGTATTTTTCCTCAATTCCGTTTGAGCGCATAGCGCGCCATTTATAATGGTCGCCCGAAAGCCATAAAGCCGAGATGTCGCTCGGCTGAGTGTTTTCATATATTTCTTTCGGGCTTAAATGACAGTGATAATCGCAAATCGGCATATTTTCAGCAAAGGAGTGAAAAAGCTTTTTTGCGCCTTCGCTATAAAGTAAAAAATCTTTGTCCATAAAATTATTCATAGGACACCTCGTTAATTATAGTCGTAATTATTATATACTTTAAATTCTCTTATTTCAATAGAAATATTGTATTAACACCCGAAATATGATAAGATATTTTTATTCGGGAGAGCTGTATGGAACAGAAAAGAATTTATTTATTTGACAATGTAAAATTTGTTCTGATAACGCTGGTTGTTATCGGGCATTTTATAGATTACAGCCGACTTGCTTTCATTGACGGCAGTTTTAAGTCGGTTTTTATTTTTATTTATACCTTCCATATGCCGGCTTTCATTTTTATAAGCGGACTTTTTTATAAAAGCAGAGATATCGCGTCAAAATTTGCGGCGTATCTCAGCATAGGGATGCTTATGAAAATAATTCTTTATTTTACCGCGCTTATCCGAAACGGGACGGCTGTTATGAATCTTGTTAACATTGGCGGAGTTTCGTGGTATATGTTCGCTGTGGCGGCGTTTACGGTTTTAACTTACGCTTTAAGGAACGTTGACAGAAAATTCCTTCTCGTTATGGCGGTAATCGTCGCGTGCTTTGCGGGATACTGTGACGAAATAGGGGATAAATTCGCCGTATCAAGAATAATAGCCTTTTATCCGTTTTATTTGGCGGGAACAATGACCGATTCAAAAAGACTTGTTGAACTTGCGGAGAAAAAACGTATTAAAGCTCTCAGCGCAGCGGTTATTACTGTATGGGCGGTACTTTGTATCGCCTGTACAAAAACGGTGTTTATTATAAAACCGCTTGTGACGGGAAGAAATCCGTTTTCCGTCCTTCAGGGAGGGTGCGCCCCTTACGGCGGAGCGTTAAGACTGCTATGCTATGCGGTTTCGGGGGTTCTTGTTTTTTCGGTTATATGCCTTATGCCGTCAAAAAAGATTCCCGTTATTTCAACACTCGGAACAAAGACGCTTCAGATTTATTTCTGGCACGTGCCGATTATATATTTCCTCACCGATATTCCGTTTATAAAATATCTAATCGCAACGGGCACGGCAACAAGGTGGGCGTTTGTTTTACTCGGTATACCGCTGACCTTTATTCTTGCTTTGAAACCGTTTGAATACCCTTCAACGCTTGTTCTTAAATATACGAAAAAGAAAAGAATTGATAAAGAATAGCAAAAACTGTTGATTTACTGACAGTTTGAAATTATAATTATAGTATAATATTTATTTGGAGGTAAAATTTATGAATTGTCCAAATTGCGGAAGACCGCTTGAAGAAGGCGAGGTTTGCAACTGCATAAACGAAGAAGCTGCCGTTGCTCCCCAGCCCGTTGCAGAAGAACCCCAGGCTGAAGCAGTTCCGCCTCAGGCACCTGCACAGGAGCCCCAGCAGAATACTTATTATGCTCCCGTTCCTCCCGTAATGCCTCAGCAAGGCGCTTATCAGCAGAATCCCTATCAGCAGCCCCCGTTTTACGGTGCTCCTCCGGTTGCGCCCGTAGCGAGGACGGACTATCCTCAGGGATATAAGCCGAAGAGAAAGTATGCTGCTATTATATTAGCTGTAACGCTCGGCCCGTTCGGTATTCACAATTTCTATCTCGGCCATAAGAACAAGGCGCTGGCGCAGCTTTTAATCTGCGTTATCGGTTCGCTTCTTGTCGGACTCGGCTTTATCGCAGCATGGGTATGGGCTCTTGTTGACGCTGTTGAGCTTTTAACCGACAAGCAGGATATGGACGAAAACGGATTTAAAATTCAGACCTTTGAGGAAGCTCTTGTAGCCGAAAGACTCAGAGCCGAAAAAGAGGCAGAGGAAAACGAATAATAATTAAAAGAACCAGTGACTAGTGTCTAGTGACTAAAAAAGCACGATACATCGTATCGTGCTTTACTGTTTTATTCTCTTCCGTCCCAGCAGTATGTACAGCATTTGTCGGGGTCAATGCCCGTTGCCCAGAGCATATCGTCAAGGCGCTGATATCGCAGGGTTGTGAAGTTGAGTTCCTTGCGGATTTCCTCGTTCATAGCCGCATATTTTTCTCCGTCCGGCTCAATATA
>CAJOER010000086.1 GCA_905233805.1 uncultured Eubacterium sp.
AGAAACTTGGCATCAAAAGTAACAAATTATTACAAATTAGTTACATTTTATGACAGAAAAAACAACCACTGTCCACTTTCTGTCCACTTTTTTGAGGCAAAATGGACAGGGTTTTTTCAGGCTAAAAATCGGAAAAACGAGCCAGATTATACTGCGCTTTTAGCCCGTCGCGCAAGATTTCCGCCTTGGATTTGCCAGTTTTCTCGAAAATATAATCGAGCATTCGGGCTTCCACGTCGCTTAATCTCAGTTGATAAACGCTCTTTCTGGCGTCCGTTTTCGGTTTTCTGCGAGGAGGAGTGGAGAGAGATTGACAGGATAATCGATATCCGCCCCGCCGCCTCGCTTAAATCGGGAGGTGCGGGAATACGCTATACCTGCGATATTACGGGAGTACGCTCCTACCTCTTTCTTGATGACACAAAATGGTTTATGGAAGCAGCATAAAAATAACCCGTACGGCGTACGGGTTATTTCAGTATTTCGTTTACATCTTCTATCAGATTTAATCCGAGAAAGCGGATTTCCTCTTTCATTTTTTCAAGGTTTTCGCTGTCGGCATATACCCACGGCTGATGCGCGTCAAGGCCGATTACGGTTTTGTTGCCGTATTTCGCGGCAAGCTCCCAGAATACGGGGTTCGGGTACTGCCTTTTACCCGTGTAGCCGAGGAAGTTGTATTCAAGCGGAATATCAATTTCTTTCAGCTCGCGGATAAAGCTTTCAATCTTTTGACGGTAAATATTTTTATTACCCGTGAAGTTAAGTATATCCGGGTGGGCTATGTATGCAAACTCCCCGCTTCTTGCCGCGGCAAGCACCTGGGATATATACATATCAAGATGTTTTACCTTGCGCGTTTCACGTCCCGTGTAGCGCGCATTTTTATCAATCTCGTTACTTATATGATGCTGGCCTAAAATAAGATAATCGTAGTTAAACGATTTAAGATATTCAAGTTCCTTTTCAATTAAATCGGGATACCACTCCACCTCAAAGCCGAGCTTGACGTCAATTTTATCCTTGTATTTTTCGCCGAGTGCTCTCACGCTGTCGGCATAGCCCTGCGTCCGGTACGGCTTCATCCTGAAATCGCTGTAATAGTTTATTCCTTCGGGGAAGATATACGGCGCGTGGTCGGAAAAGCCCATGGTCGTATAGCCGTTTTCAATAGCGGCAAGAACGAAGTCCTCATCCTCTCCGCGTGAGTGATTGCAGCGGTAGGTGTGGGTGTGAAGATTAAACTTTCCCATTATTTTACGCTCTCCATAAACTTAATGAACTGAGCTTTGCCCTCTTCGTTTCTCTTGTATACTCCGCACTGTTCAAGAATCGAAGTGAATACTATACCTATTTCGTCTTTTAAAACATCAACGCAGTTGTCGGCATTTATCTCGCGCCTTGAAGCAATTTCTTCAGCCCACTCGGCGTGTTTTGCAATTCTCTCGTCCGCTCTGATATCCTTATTGTTTACCATAGCGTCGGCGAGAACGGAAATTTCTTCCTTAAGCCTTGACGGGAGAACCGCAAGCCCCATAACCTCGATAAGACCGATATTTTCTTTTTTGATGTGGTGATATTCGGGGTGGGGGTGATAGAAACCGAGAGGACATTCCTCTGTGGTTATATTGTTTCTGAGTACGAGGTCAAGCTCGAAATTGCCGTTTCTTTTTCTTGCGATAGGCGTAATCGTGTTGTGCGCCTCGCCGTCGGTTTCTGCAAGGATAAATGCGCCTTCGTCGCTGTATTTTCGCCATGCACGGAGTATTTTATCGGCAAGTTCCGCCATCTTTCCGGCGTCACCGCCCGAAAGACGTATAACGCTCATAGGCCACTTGACGATGCCTGCGTTTATATTCTCATATCCGCTGAACGTAAACTCATATTCAACGGGCGCCTTGGCCATAGCGAATTCATATCCGCCGCCCTGAAAATGCTCGTGCGTGAGGATTGAACCGCCGACAATAGGAAGGTCTGCGTTTGAGCCTACAAAATAGTGGGGGAATAAGTCAACGAAAGCGAGCAGCTTTTCAAAAGCGCTTTTATTAATCACCATGGGAATATGCTCGCTGTTGAATACTATACAGTGCTCGTTATAGTAAACGTAGGGGGAGTACTGAAGGAAGAAATCCTCGCCGCAAAGGTCAATGGGAATTATTCTGTGATTCTGTCTTGCGGGGTGGTTAACCCTTCCCATATAGCCCTCGTTTTCCTTGCAGAGCTGGCATTTCGGATAAGCGCTCTGCTTCATTTTAAGCGCCGCGGCGATTGCCTTCGGGTCCTTTTCGGGTTTTGAAAGATTTATAGTAATATCAATATCGCCGTACTCGGTTTTTGTTATCCATTTAATGTCGTTTTTTATTCTGTATTCTCTTATGTAATCGCTCTTGCGGGAGAGGTTGTAGTAGTACTCGGTAGCCGCCTTCGGTGACTTGGCATATTCCTCGTTGAATTTTTTTATAACCTGCGACGGACGGGGGGTGAGAAGTCCCATAATTTTCGTATCGAAAAGGTCACGGTAAACTACGCTGTCCTCGCAAAGTCCGTTTTCAACCGCATAAGAAAGAATAGAGGAAAGTATCTCTTCAAGTTCGGGTATTTTCTCAATTTCGCAATTTTCAAAATTCTCAAGCCCGAGGACCTGACAGATTTGATTTATGCTGAAAATAATATCTTCTTTTTCTATAAGTCCCTCTTTTTCGGCATAGAGGGTGAGCGCCTTGATTGCCTGAAAAACTGCCATAATCATACTCCCTGAAAATGTATAATAATATTATTATATAAAAAATCATAATTATTTGCAAGGCTAAATTATTTATGGTATAATACAAAAAATGAGGTGATACTATGGAAATATGTGTATTCGGCGCAGCGAGTAAAACGATTGACGAAAGGTACATAACCGCAGTTGAAGCCATGGGTGAATACCTTGCGAAAAGAGGCCACAACCTCGTATTCGGCGCGGGAAAAACGGGCGTTATGGGTGCTGCCGAAAGAGGATTTAAAAAAGGCGGCGGAAGAATTCACGGCGTTGTACCCGAGTTTTTCAAAGAAGATTTATACGATTTTGTTGACTGGGACTGCGATGAGATTACCCTTACCGAGACCATGCGTGAAAGAAAAGCGATTATGGAGGACGCGGCGGACTGCTTTATCATAGCCCCCGGCGGCGCGGGAACTTTCGAGGAACTTTTTGAGGTTCTTACCCTTAAACAGCTCGGACAGCACAGAAAGCCCATAGCGATTTACAATATCGACGGCTACTATGACGAGATGATTAAGGCGCTTGACTATTCTATTGAAAAGAATTTTATCAAGGCTGAATGCAGGGCGCTTTATAAGCTTTTTACCGACCTTGATAAGATGATTGACTATCTTGAAAACGACGATATGGAGGGCCTGACTGTTCAGGATTTGAAATAGTCGGGACAAAAAAATGAGAAAAATTCTTTGTTTGTTTCTTGCCGTTTTAATTGCGCACCACGACCGAAAAGACGGAAGATGAAAACGTTGAGGAATATGTGGTTATTAAAACGCTAAAGGATAAAAAGACCTTTAAACTCGGAAAAGTTGAAGGAAACGATTATATAAATAAGAGCGCGGGTTTTAAGATTACGGGGCTTGACGAAAAATGGGTGCAAAGTACGCCTGAGCAGATTTCGACTATTTATGACAGCGGAATCGACGAGGCTACGGGCAAGGCTTATTCCTCAAACAGCACCGACGGAAGCCAGAATTATCTTTACGACGTGCTTTATACAAATTCGGACAGCGACGAGGTTATATCCGTTTCGCTCCTTGAATACGACGGGGAAAACGAGCTTGATAACGAAATTCCGGATTATGAGGGAAGCGATACAATCGACGGTTTTAACGACTCCTCTGAGCTTCTTTATCTTGACGTTGCGGGACGGAAAACGGCTTGCAAGAAAGTCAGCTACGTTAAAACTAACAACGTCGCCAATATACCGAACATTACCGAATATGAATTTTATATGATGTCTGCGAGCAAACAACAGGTCATAAAAATCGTAATAGTCTGCTTTGAAGGGCAGGACGGCGTTGAAGAAATTTTAAAACACTTTGTATCAACTGAAAATGAGTAAGGCGGCTGCCTTACTCATTTTATTTGTATAATTTATACACGCTTACCTTCGTAAATAAAAAAATAATGACAAATCAAACAGTTTGTGATATAATATATTTATAGACAACAGTTGATTATTTGGGAGGTATCAGCATGGCACTGTTTCTCGGACTTCTGATTATTGACGTAATCGTAGGTCTTGCCTATGCAAAACAAGGTCATCCGAAGGTTGATATGAAGGCGTTCTGGCTCAAAATGCTCGCTTCGGGTATTTTTGTGTTGAACGGAATTTACCTATATATTAACTCTCAGGGAAGTTCTTACGTAAAGCTTATTGTAATCGGGCTTGTCTGTGGTATGGTGGGTGACGCGCTGCTTTCCTTTGACCCGTTTATCAAGAAAAACCAGTATGAACAGCGCAATAATATAATCACTACCGTAATAGGCGCTGCGGCATTCCTTGCGGGGCATATTGTATATATCGTTGCCTTCATTAAAGCTATGCTTGCCAAAGACGCGTTCAACCCGGTAGTATACGCGGTATCGCTTATAATTATTGCAGTTATAACCGTAACGGTTAAAACCGCGCTGAAGGTTAAACTTAAAAAACTGCTCGTTCCGTTTATTATATATGCGCTCGGGCTTGCCTCAATGGCGTCGTTTTCAATCTCGCTTGCGCTCAACGCTTTCGGCGGACATATCGCTCAGCAGGCGGTGCTTTTCATTGGCCCGATTTTATTTATGATATCCGACGCCTCTCTTGCTATGAAGTTCTCGGACAGAGAGCGTTTCGGCTCGCTTAAAATCAGATATTTAACCCTTTTCACATACTATGTTGCCCAGATGCTCATAGGCTACACAATTTCGTTTGTATAAATGCCGTTTTTTACGGCATTTTTTATTGATTATAAAATCAAAAAATATTATAATAAAAGTATTAAAACCGTTGCGGAGGTATAATATGAAAAAGAGAATCTATACTGTTGCGAGCGCCCACCTTGATACAATCTGGTCGTGGGACTTCGAAACAACTACGAAAAAGTACATCTATAACACACTTGTTGAGAACTTTGCGATGCTGAAAAAGTATCCTAATTACGTGTTCTCATTTGAAGGCTCATACAGGTACGAGCTTATGGAGGAATACTATCCCGAACTGTTTGAGGAACTTAAGGGATATATTAAGGACGGACGCTGGAACGTCACGGGTTCTGCCTTTGAAAACGGCGATGTGAACACTCCCTCTCCCGAGGCGCTTTTCAGAAATATTCTTATCGGTAATTCATATTTTGACGAAAAATTCGGCAAGCGCTCGTGCGACATTTTCCTTCCCGACTGCTTCGGCTTCGGCTGGGCGCTCCCGAGTATAGCGCACCATGCCCATTTAACAGGCTTTACTACGCAGAAGCTCGCATGGGGAAGCGCATACGGTGTTCCTTTTGATATAGGCAAGTGGTACGGCGTTGACGGAAACTTTGTTTACGCTACCGTTAACCCTAATTCATATTATTATATTCTTACCAAACTGCGCGACTGGGATTTCCTTCAGGATAAACTCAAGAAAAACGAAGAATACGGCCTTGACTGGACCTATGTTTTCCACGGCATAGGCGACCGCGGAGGTTCTCCGTTTGAAAAAAGCGTTAAGTATGTTGAAGATGAAATCGCAAAAAACGGCGAAAGTGATATTGAGGTTATCGCTTCTTCCGCCGACCGGATATACAGGGATATTGAAACCGAGCTTCCCGACGAGGTCAAGGACAAGCTTCCCGAGTGGAAGACCGAACTTGTTATGCAAAATCACGGCGTAGTCGGTTATACCTCCCGTGCGATAGGCAAGCGCTGGAACGCAAAATGCCAGGAACTTGCCGATATGGCGGAACGCTTCGGCGTTATGAGTTCGTATCTCGGCACCATGGATTATAACGAGGAAGTAATCGAAAAGTGCTGGAAGCGCGCGATTGCGCATCAGTTCCACGACGATATTCCCGGAACCTCGGTTCAAAGAGCGTACAGAAGAAGCTGGAACGATTACGCTATGAGCATTAATCAGCTTGAAGGCGAAATCGAGGCGTCGCTCACGTCTCTTTCCGGTCTTATGGAATCGGGATTCTGCGCGGGCGTTCCCGTTATGGTAACTAACCCCGTTGAAGCCTGACGGCGTTGCAATTCAAGCGCGATTCAATGACAAATGCTGGATGCTGGTTACGGTTGACGGCGTTAAGGAAATCCTCTTTATCGCCGAGCTTGAACCCCTCGGTATGAGGGTTTACGACGTCAGGTCAAGCAAGCACCCCTCCAAGGCAAAATCAAGCATAAAGATTGACGATACAAGAATTGAAAATCAGAAATATATTGTAACCGTAAACAAAACGGGCAACATTTCTTCCATAATTGACAAGGAAGACGGCGAAAGGGAACTTCTCAGTAAGCCGATTGTACTCGGACTGTTCAAATATACCGGCTCTAAGGAATGGCCAGCGTGGGAAATGAATTATGAAGAGGCGAACAAAGAGCCGGACAGAGTTCCCGAACTTGTTTCGTTTAAAGTAGTTGAAAGAGGTCCTGCACGCGCCTGCTTTGAGGTTATTCAGAAGGATAAAAAAAGCCGGTTCAAGTCGTATATCTGCTTAACCGAGGGCTGCGAGTACGTAGAGATTTATAACGAGATTGAGTGGCAGAGCATGAGAACTCTTGCCAAAAACAGATTCTCATTTACTGCCGAAAACGAAAAGGCAAGTTATGACCTTGGACTCGGTGTAATTGAAAGAGAGAATATGAACGAAAAGCTCTTTGAGGTTCCCGCGCAGAAGTGGGCGGATATAACCGACAAGAGCGGCGAATACGGCGTGTCGGTACTCAGCGAGTGCAAGCACGGCTGGGATAAGTTTGACGACAGCACACTCCGTCTTACCGTTCTTCACACCCCGAAAAAGAATTACAGAATCGACTCAATGCAGTCGCTTATGGATTTGGGACTCAACCTTTATTCATATGCCGTTTATTCCCATAAGGGAAGCGGACTATCGGGCACTCAGCTTCAGGCGAAGCTCTTTACATATCCGCTTACCGCAGTAACCCTTAAAAAGCATAAGGGCATTCTCGGCAGCAATTATTCCTTCGGCAGCGTCAGCACAAACGACGTTATTGTGCGCTGCATAAAGAAAAAGCACCACTCCGATACAGACGAGTTTGTAGTGCGCTTTAACGAGGGCGCGGGCAAAGATGTAAAGGGATTCACCTTTACGCTTGGTGAAGGCATCGAAAGCGCTTATGAAGTATGGGCGAGCGAAGAATATATGGGCGAAGCCGTTGTTGAGGACGGAAAAATAGTTTGCGACATCACCCCTTATGGAGTAAAGTCTTTCGCCTTTACACTTAAAAAGAGCGAAACTAAGGCGAGAAAGTCCGTAACAACTCCGCAGAAACTTGAATATAACTGCGATATCAATTATATCCCCGAAAGCTTAAAACGTGACGAGATTACCGTAGCCGGAATTAAGTTTAAAATCGGCGACGGCGAGATGACCGCCGACGGACAGACGCTTGAAGTCAAAGAGGGAAAGAGGCTTGCTCTGCTATGCACGAATTACGGCAGCAACTATTTTGTAAACAATGCATATGAGGCGTATGCCCGCTGGGATTTATATGACTTCGGCGAAACTGCATATATTAAAAAGGGCAGGCTCGGATACGAATTTACCCACTGTCTTGATTTCAAGGGTGACGTTCAGTATGCGAAGGGACTGTATTTCTGGATAAAGATACTTGATAAGACGACCGTTCTTCCCGAGGACAGCGATATAGTTATTATCGCCGCAACCGAGATTGAAAAGACGAAATCACGTCTTGTTACTCCGCTTATTGATGAGATTGAAAACAACAGAGAATTTACCTTTAAGAAGAGCTTTAAGGAAAAACTTTGGTATTTCAACTCGAAGCTTATCTGGAATCTTAACGACAGGGATAATTTCTTAAGTCATAATAATAACGGTAAAAACGGTAAGAGAATTGAACAGACCGGTAACCGTTTCAGCACTAAAAAGATAGAGATTAACGAATAAAGAAAGACGGGCTTAAAATGAAATTAAGGCTTGATGAAAACTGGACTACGAATAATAACGGGTACCCGCTTTTTGACGAGAACGTTGAAAAGTATCTCGGCGTGCTCCCGACCCCTGCTCAGGCGGAAAAGGCGGATAAACCCTTTTACTGCTTTATTCATTACGGTATGAATACCGCAACGGGCAGAGAGTGGGGAAACGCCGCCGAAAAGGTTGACGATTTCGACGTAAAAAAGTTCAAGCCCAAGCAGTGGATTAAGGCGATTAAAGCCTCGGGCGCGACGGGAGTAATCCTGACTGCAAAGCACCATGACGGCTTTTGTATGTGGGCGACGGGAACGACCGATTTTAACGTTATGAATTCCGCGCTTAATCAGGACGTAGTCTGGGCGGTAAAAGAGGCGTGCGAAAACGAGAATATGGATTTCGGCATATATCTCTCACCCTGGGATATGCATGAAAAAACCTATGCAACAGAGCAGTATAACGACTTTTTCTGCCGCCAGCTGACCGAGCTTCTTACGAAATACGGCGATATTTTCGAGGTCTGGTTCGACGGCGCAAAGGGCGCCGACGCAAAGGCGTTTCACTACGACTGGGAGCGTTATTACAAGCTTGTGAAAACGCTTCAGCCGAATACAAATATTGCAATCTGCGGCCCCGATATCCGCTGGGTCGGCAACGAGCAGGGCAAGGCGCGCAGGAGCGAATACTGCGTGGTTCCCGAATACCTTACCGTTGCCGAAACCGTTGAAAAGAACTCTCAGAGCGCCGAGGATAAAAGCGTTGGCGCTATGCCGAAATCCTCCGACGAGGACTTGGGTTCAAGGGAGCTTCTCTCAAAGCACGAATATCTTAAATGGTATCCCGCTGAGGTTGACGTTTCAATTCGCAAGGGCTGGTTTTACCCCGGTCACGGCCAGGTAAAAAGCGTAAAAAAGCTGTTTAATATCTATCTCAATTCCGTCGGCAATAACAGCTTCCTTCTTCTCAACGTTCCGCCGAGCAAAAGAGGCGTAATCGTCCGTAAAGATAAGCTTCGCCTCAAAAAACTCGGGGAGAGGATTAATTCGATTTATGCAAACCCCGTCCTCTCTCAGAATTTCGACGAACTGAAAAAAGAAACCGACGGTTATGTTGAGTTTAATTTCGACTCCGAAAAAGCGCTGAAATACGCGATTTTACGCGAGGATATAACCAAGGGACAGAGAATCGAGAAGTTCGATTTATACCTTATGAAGAACACCGAAAAATACAAAAGAGCGTATTCGGGAACCGTTGTCGGAATGAGAAAAATAATTCCCGTTAAGGGCAAGTACGTGGCGGCTCTTCTTGTCGTAAGGCGGTCGAGGGGAACGCCCTGCTTTAAAGAGATAGGATTTTATGAATAATACTCTTGAAATTTATTATTCTTAATGATATATTAACAAGTAGTATATATTTTTATTGAGGAGTAAATATGTTTGGTCAGAAGAAGAACACCAAAGGATTAAATATTATTATCGTCGGCTGCGGAAGAGTCGGCGCAACCCTCGTTGAACAGCTTACCGAGGAAGGCCACGATATTACAATTATCGATAAGGACGCAAAGCGCGTAAACGAACTCTGCGACTTATACGATATTATGGGCGTTGTCGGCAACGGTGCTTCCTTCGGCGTACAGATTGACGCGGGCATCAAGGATTCAAACCTCATTATTGCGGTAACC
The DNA here is from genome assembly GCA_905233805.1 of uncultured Eubacterium sp. Classification (GTDB taxonomy): domain Bacteria; phylum Bacillota; class Clostridia; order Oscillospirales; family Acutalibacteraceae; genus Eubacterium_R. The sequence continues at coordinate 9,860 of CAJOER010000086.1, forward strand.
GAATCCGACGAGCTTAATCTTCTCTGCTGCACGGTTGCAAAAAGAGTAGGTGACTTCGCTGCTATCGCAAGAGTACGCGACCCCGATTATTCGGTTGAAATAGGCTATCTTCGCGAAAAACTCGGCCTTGCAATGATTATTAACCCCGAGCTTGAAGCGTCAAGAGAAATGTCGCGTATTTTATGTCTTCCGACCGCGCTTGAGGTTGATACTTTCGCGCACGGTCAGGCCGATAATTTGTTAAGCTCTGTAATTTTGGCCAGCGGCTTTGAAAACGTGCCGGTATTAATCTTTCCGGCGATGAATGCAAACATGCTTGATAACGCAGCGACGCAGGAGAATATAGAAATATTACGTGAGCGCAACGCGTATATTATTGAGCCTGAAGCAGGATTTTTAGCTTGCGGCGCTGAAGGCAAAGGCCGGATGCCCGAGCCTGATGAAATTTTTGAGGAAGTCATGCGTGCTGCAGTAGAAGATCACGATTTATTGGGCTGCAATGTCTTAGTGACGGCTGGGCCGACGCGCGAATTTTTAGATCCGGCACGATTTATTTCTAATCCAAGCTCGGGCAAGATGGGAATTGCTGTTGCCAGAACGGCATGGAGACGCGGCGCTAATGTGAAATTAATTTTAGGGCCGGTCACGCCGCCGCAGGGCGATTACTCGTTATACGGCTTTGAAGTAATTAAAGTCAGCTCGGCTCAGGAGATGCTAAAGGCCGTGATAGAGAATTTGGACTGGGCAAAATTTATAATTAAGGCTGCTGCTGTAGGCGATTATAAGGCTAAAGAATTTCAGGAGCATAAGATTAAGCGTGAGAAGCAGGATGATATTGTAATCGAGCTTGCAAAAAATCCTGACATAGCAGCAGAAGTCGGAATTAGAAAGCTAAGTTCGCAGATTTTAGTAGGTTTCGCAGCTGAAACAGATGATTTAATTAATAACGCTAAATTAAAGCTTGAGCGCAAAAATCTTGATTATATTATGGCGAATGATATTTTGGCTGAGCAGGGCGGCTTTGAGTCGGACTTGAATAATATAAAATTAATTTCGCGCAGCTATGACGAGATAA
>CAJOER010000087.1 GCA_905233805.1 uncultured Eubacterium sp.
AATTTAACTATACTGATATTTATGGGGAAAAATAAATGAAGTATTTTTTAAGAATATTATTAACCTTCGTTCTTGCCGTCGCGGTTGTTACGGGCGTTTATTACTATACCAACGATAAAACGCTCCCCTTTGAAACGCAGACTCAGCATATAACGACCGTCACCAAGCCCCCGGCTACCGAAAAGTACGCCGCAAGAAAACTGCTTGCAAAGCTTGACAAGCACGGCTTCCGCCTTTATAAAAGCGGAAAAAGCGTAATATTAGAGCACGGCGACAACGAATTCACCTTCGACAACTGGAGCAAGGTTATTGACAGCGAAACGCCTAAAATGTATTATTCCGACTTTGACGGCGACGGCAAAAAGGAGCTTGTCATACGCGCCGTAAGCGGCGAGGACGAAAACGGAAAATTCGTTTACGAGTTGTATGTCCTCAACCGCAAGGGCGGTAAAAAGGAAGATTATAACGTCCTCCTCATTTCTCAGGACACGTGGCGCACCGTTCTTGACGACCAGGTTACGGAAGAACTCAGCCAGCTCAAAAGCTGCAGCAAAATCCTTCAGTTTGCCATGAATGATAAGGACTCGCCGATAAAATACAAATCCGATACCGGCATCGCAAAAAGCGCGGGCTACGTAGGCTATGCGCGCGCTCTTCAGGATTCCGACGGAAAGTATATGACTCTCTTCGGCTGGTCAAAGAGCAAGGGCGTTTTCTCAGTAAAGGATAACCGCATAGTCGTAGAGGTTGACTGTATTGCAAATTATAACGAAACCCACGTTGTGCAGAATCTCGGCAAGGTATATTTCACCTTAAAGATTGATAAAAACAATAAACTTGAAGTCGTGCCCAAGTCAATGTACTTCAAGCCTAACGATAAATTCAAGGTAAGCGACCCGCGTAAAACCTCCGACGAGGAATGGCTGTTCACCCGTAACAATTCCTTCAACCCGAAAAAAGAAGGTACAATCCAGTGGGCGAAATACAGCGTTAAAATTGACCCGACCGTGTTCACCGACACTGAAGACCTCGCCGCTCAGGAAACGGATATAAAATACGTAAAACAGCTTAACATCTCGGAATCGGGCGTTACGCTTGAAGCGGCGGACGGCTTTACCTTCGCCACCGAACCCGCCAAAAACGGCGACTTTTCGGTAACGATAAACAAGGGCAAAAAGAACGAATACGAAATATCCTATACCGCCAAGGTAAGCAAGGATTTAAAGAGCGTTTATATCGCCTTTGATAAAACCTATTCACAAAAAGAACTTAAAACCGTTGATATAAGTTATGGCTCAAGATAAACCGCTTGACGTAAAAAGAATACAGGAGCTTCTCTCGGATATTGAGGTGCTCTGTTATCCCGAAATTGATTCAACCAACACCGAGGCAAAACGGCTTGTAAAAAGCGGAAAAAAGCCGCCGTTTCTCATCCTTGCGGAAACTCAGAGCGCAGGGAGAGGCAGGCTCGGCAGAAGCTTTTATTCCCCGTCAAACACGGGAATTTATATGTCCCTCGTTTTGTCCGAAAGTCTTGATTCCGATTCAGCTGATATAACTTCCGCCGCCGCTGTCGCCGTGTGTAAAGCCGCCGAAAGTTTAAGCGGAAAAAGCCTCGGCATTAAGCCGGTTAACGATATTTATCTTGATAAAAAGAAAATCTGCGGAATCCTGTGCGAGTCCGTCTACGACGGCACCCCCGCCTCGCCCGTTATAATCGGCGTCGGTATGAACGTTTCAACCACCCTCTTTCCCGAGGATTTGCCCTCGGCGGGAAGTCTGAACTGCGACGCTTCACGCGAGGAGCTTATTTGCGAAATAACAAAGGAGCTTCTATTCGCCGTAAAGGTTCCGCTTGATACTCTTATGCCCTATTACAACAGCCACCGCGCTGTTCTTTAATAAACGTTTTGAACAAAGGAGAATATTATGGCTCTCTCACCGCTTTTTATACTCTATGTAGTAATCGTTTTTTCGTTCATCGTCACTTCAATCTTTATGTTCGCGCCCAAAGGGGACGAACGAGTGCACCTCATTTTCTTCTGGCTTGCGTGCGCGCTCTCGCTTCTTGTAACCTTTATTAATGCGACCGCCCTGCCTGCAACCTCTGATTTTACGGACAAAATCATCCTCGCGTGGTGCGGACTTATTTTTACCGCCCTCGGCATAATAGCAAGAATGATAAAAGGAAAAACAAATACCGTTGCAAATATTCTCGTTATGGTTTCAACTCTTTACGGCTGCGCGGGCTATTTCCTGTTCAGTTAAGATTTATACAAATTGTAATATCTACGGCCTCCTTGTTTAAGGGGGCTGTTTTTTCTTTTTGCGCCGCGTTTTCTTCGTGTATGCATTTACCACTAAAAAAGCGAAAAAACCCCCCTTAACTTTGTAGGCTTTCTTAAATTAAATATGCCCTGCCGTATTGCTTTTAATGTCAAAATATTGTAAAATATTTAAGTAATAAAAAACGGAGGATGTTACTATGAAAGAGTACAAACTTAAGTACGGATGTAATCCGAATCAGAACCCCGCGCGTATCCATATGAACGGAAAAGAACTTCCTTTCGAAATTCTTAACGGTTCGGCAGGATATATCAACCTTCTCGACGCTTTCAATTCATGGCAGCTCGTTAAGGAGTTAAAAGAGGCTACGGGCCTTCCGAGCGCCGCTTCCTTTAAGCACGTATCCCCCGCAGGCGCCGCGGTTGCTCAGCCGCTTGACGAGGTTGACAAAAAAGTATGTATGGTTCCCGAAGGCCTTGAGCTTTCCCCGATAGGCGTTGCCTATGCGAGAGCAAGAAGCTGCGACAGACAGAGCTCTTTCGGCGATTTCGCCGCACTTTCGGACACCTGCGACGCGTCAGTTGCCGAGTTTATCAAGCAGGAGGTTTCCGACGGTATTATCGCCCCCGATTATACCGACGAGGCGCTTGATATCTTAAAGAACAAGAAAAAGGGCAACTACCTTGTAATTAAAATCGACCCCGACTTCGTTCCCGAAGAAATGGAATCAAAGCAGGTTTTCGGCATTACGTTTGAGCAAAAGAGAAATAACGCAAAGCTTTCAATGGACCTCTTCAACGATATGCCGACCGACGTAAAAGAGATACCCGAAATTGCAAAAATCGACCTTTTAATCTCTATGATTACGCTTAAGTACACCCAGTCAAACTCCGTTGTATATGCAAAGAACGGCCAGACTCTCGGCGTAGGCGCAGGTCAGCAGAGCCGTATTCTCTGTACGAGGATGGCGGGAAGCAAGGCGGATATGCTCTGGCTCAGAAGAAATGAAAAGGTTCTCAATCTTCCGTTTATCAAAGGCGTTGGAAAAACGACTGCCGATAACGCAATCGACCTCTATATTTCCGACGATTATGAAGAACTCCTCAAAGACGGCGTATGGCAGAAGTACTTTACCGAAAAGCCCGAGCCGTTCACCGCTGAAGAAAAAGCAGAATGGCACAAGAAGATGGATAAGGTTGCCCTCGGTTCCGACGCATTCTTCCCGTTTGAAGACAATATCGAAAGAGCCGTTAAGTCAGGCGTTAAGTATATTGCCCAGCCCGGCGGCTCCATCAGGGACAAAGAGGTTATCGAGTGCTGCAATAAGTACGGTATCGCGATGACCATTACCGGCATCCGCCTCTTCCACCACTAATACGACAGCGATAAACTGACTAAACCGCACCGAACTGTTATATAGTTTCGCTTGCAGGAGGCAACACCCAAATCTCCCGCCGCAATCCGCTTAACCGCCAATTTAAAAGCGCAAAGGACATCGAATCCTTTCCGCTTTTGGTGCTTCGGCTTTTTTGCGAACAAGCGGTACAAAAGTACAGCAAAGTTCGCAAGAAAACCCGATTTAGTCTATTTTCTCGCCGTCTTAACTCATTAACTAAAATATTAATTTAAAGGAGCTTTTCTATGGTAAGAGCAATAGTCGGCGCCAACTGGGGCGACGAAGGCAAAGGAAAAATTACCGATATGTTCGCCGAAAAAAGCGATATAGTTATCCGTTTTCAGGGCGGCGCTAACGCGGGCCACACGATTATTAACGAGCACGGCCGCTTTGCGCTTCACCTTATGCCCAGCGGCGTGTGCTACGACCATACAACCTGCATTATCGGCAACGGCGTAGCCCTCGATATCAACAAATTTATAAACGAGCTTGAGCAGGTAAAGGCAGCGGGACTCAACCCGAAGCTTCTCGTGTCCGAAAGGGCGCAGATTCTTATGCCCTATCACATCAAGCTTGACGAATACGAGGAAGAACGCCTCGGCAAAAACGCCTTCGGCTCAACGAAAAGCGGTATTGCCCCCTTCTTCTCGGATAAATACAGCAAAATCGGAATTCAGGTTAACGAGCTTTTCGACGACGAAACCTTAAAGGCAAAGCTCAAGAATATCTGTACCCTTAAAAACCTTACTCTCGAGCACGTTTACCACAAGCCTCTTCTCGACGAGGACGAGCTTTATAAAACCTGTATGGAGTATAAGGAAAAAATCGCGCCCTACGTATGCGATACGCATAAGTTTTTAAGCGACGCGATTAAAGAGGGTAAAAACATTCTCCTCGAAGGTCAGCTCGGAACCCTTAAAGACCCCGATTTCGGTATCTATCCCATGGTAACTTCAAGTTCTACCCTCGCGGGATACGGCGCCGTCGGCGCGGGTATTCCTCCTCACAAGATTGAGGATATCGTTGTAGTAACCAAGGCATATTCCTCAGCCGTCGGCGCAGGCGAGTTCGTGTCCGAGATTTTCGGCGACGAGGCTCAGGAACTGCGTATCCACGGCGG
>CAJOER010000088.1 GCA_905233805.1 uncultured Eubacterium sp.
GGCGGGTAAAAGATTCCGTTTGAAACCCGCAAGAGTCGAAGCGCAGTAATTACATCCCATTTTACAGCCAACCTGAGAAGAAATACAAATTGTGTAACCGTAATTATATTTCATTACAACGGTTTCAATATACTCGCCGTCATAAAGCCTGAAAAGATACTTTACGGTTGAATCAATTTCGGATACGTACTTCTGCTCGATTTCGCAGTACGGAATAAAATAGCTCTTTTTTAACTCCTCCCTCAGTTCCTTTGAGAGATTCAGCATTTCGTCAAAGGATTTAACCCCCTGAACGTGAAGCCATTTATATATCTGCTGCGCCCTGAAACCGGGCAGATTAAGTTTTTCGGTTTCGGTAATAAGCTCGTCTAACGTGAGCGATTTAATGTCAGTCATTTTTCTTTTCTGTTACGGCGTAGTAAAAGCCGTCTCCGCCGTCGGGCGAAGGTATAACGGTTTTTGAATCTATTAATTTAAAGGCGGGATTTTCCTTAAGAAATCTCTCAACAACCTTTTCATTTTCTTTTTTATTCAGCGTACAGGTTGAATAGATAAGCCTGCCGCCGTCTTTAAGATACTTTGACGAGGTTGAAAGTATTCCGTACTGAATTTCGGGCAGTTCTTTTATTCCGTCAAGGTCTTTATATCTTATTTCGGGCTTTCTTCTTATTACGCCGAAGCCCGAGCAAGGCACGTCGCAGAGAATTCTGTCTGCCTCCGGCAGTTCGGGATTAAACACAAGTGCGTCATTTACGAAAGAAATTATATTTTCAAGCGAAAGCCTTGCTGCACCCTGTTTAATAAGCTCCACCCTGTGTTCGTGTAAATCAAGGGCGTAAACCTTACCCTTCCCGTTCATAGACTCGGCTATTGTAAATGCCTTGCCGCCGGGAGCGGAGCAGACGTCGATTACAGTATTGACCTCTTTTGCGTTAAGCGCCGTGGCGCAGAGATATGAACTCATATCCTCAATATGATAAAGCCCGCGTTCAAACGCCTTTGATTTTGCTATATTCAAGGGTGAAACGATTTTAACTATAGCCCCTGCTTTTTCGCATTCAACGCCTTCAAGCATAAGCTCGTAAATCAGTTCGTCAGAATCAAGGAAGAGCGTATTCGGTACGGCGAAAACGGGAGGTATTACATTAACGGTATTAAGAATATCCCATGCAGTTTCTTCGGAATACTGCTTCTTCCACATATTTATAAGACTCTGCGGGCAGGAATACTTAACCTCTTCGTTTTCAAGGGAATCTATATCAATTCTATTAGAGTCGATTTTATGTAATACGGCGTTTACAAGCGGTTTATAAAATCCGTTCCCCGTTTCGTCACAGAGTTTAACGGTTTCATTAACGGCGGCAGACGCAGGTACCTTATCCATAAAATACAACTGATAAGCCCCGATATAAAGTATAATTTTTACCTTTGGTTTTGTACGCTGCGTAAGATATTCGTTAATAATATAATCAAGGGTAAGCCGTCTTTCAATTACGCCGAAAACAAGCTGGGATACGAAGGCTCTGTCCGCTGAGGATAATTCCTCAGCAGATTTATCTGCGGCAATATTTGAATATGCGTTATTCCTTATAACGCTGTCAAGTACTTCAAATGCACAGAGCCTCGCGCTTTTCATCGTCTTCTTGAACCTCCGCTGATAATTATTAAGAGCCTGAGAAGCGTTGCAAGCGCGGAAGCAAGAGCGGCAACGTAAGTGAGCGCTGCTGCGGTAAGAACCTTTTTAGCGCCCTTGTATTCGTCGTCCTCAAGAAAATGCGCTGACTGAATAGTGGCAAGCGCCCTTTTGCTCGCGTCAAATTCAACGGGAAGAGTGATAAGCTGGAAGAATACTACAAAAGTATAAAGGATAAGACCGATATACGCTATCGTCATACCGAACTGCGAAAAAGCCGCAAGATTAGTTAGGTAAATACCGAGAATACAGATAATTATACCGAAGGATGAGCCTATCTTTGTTACGGGAATTACCGCGTTTCTCATTTTGAGAGGCGCATAGCCCTGCGCGTGCTGGCACGCGTGTCCCGCTTCGTGACAGGCTACGCCGATTGCGGCAACGCTCGTCGAGTTGAACACGGGTTCGGAAAGACAGATAGACTTATTTGTCGGGTCGTAGTGGTCGGTAAGATTTCCCGAAATCGGCTGAATGCTGACGTCGTTAATACCGTTCATCTGTAAAAGCTGGTATGCAGCCTGAGCGCCGGTCATGCCGCGCCTGTTCATTATCTTCGAATACTTATTGAAATTAGATTTAACCTTCGCCTGACAAATCAGAGCAAAGATGAATACGGGTATCATTATAAATCCCGTCATATAGTAAAGCATATAAGTTCCCATACTATTCTCCTAAAACCGTTCCCTTTTCAATTCTGTTACCAGAAAGAAACGCCTTTGTATCCATTCTCTTTTTACCGTCAAGCTGTAATTCAAGAATTTCAAGGCAGTTTCCGTCACCGCAGGCAACGATTAATTTTTTATTATTATCTGTAATTTCGCCTGCCTTACCCGAACAGCCGTCAGCAATAACTGTTTTATGAATTTTCAGATTCTTTCCGTTAAGCGTCGTCACTGCAACGGGCCAGGTCTGCAGGCCGCGTACCTGATTGTGTATTTCCAAAGCGCTCTTGTTCCAGTCAACAGGACAGAGTTCTTTACTAATCATTGAAGCGTAACCGAAGTCGCCCTCGGGCTGAGGCGTTTTAACTGCCTTGCCGTTTTCGATTAATTCAAGCGCGTTGATAAGCGCGTCGGCGCCGATAACGGATAGTCTTTCAAAAAGTTCCTCGCTCGTTTCATTTTCGCCTATATCGGTTTTCTTAACGAGAATTACGTCGCCCGTATCAAGTCCCTCGTCCATTTGCATAATTGAAACGCCCGTTTCCTTATCCCCGTTCAGCACTGCCCACTGAATAGGCGCAGCGCCTCTGTATTTCGGAAGAAGAGAGGCGTGAACGTTAATGCAGCCAAACGGCGCTGCTTCAAGCACTTCGACAGGAAGAATTTTTCCGTAAGCCACAACGACGATAATATCCGCGCCGAGGTTTTTAATAATCTCTGCCGAATCGGAATTTTTAAGTCTTGCCGGCTGATAAACGGGTATACCGTTCTCTTGAGCGATAACCTTAACGGGCGGCGGAGTTAAAATCTGCTTGCGTCCGACAGGTTTATCGGGCTGAGTAAACACGCCGACAACCGTATGTTCTTTAATAAGTTTTTCAAGACACGGCACGGCAAAGTCGGGCGTACCCATAAATACAATACGCATTATTCCTGAATACCTCCGATAACCTTATCCGTAAAGAGTATTCCCTCAAGATGGTCAAGTTCGTGGCAGAAGCACCTTGCTTTAAGCCCTTCGCCCGTGTATACGTGCCACTTGCCCGTTCTGTCCTGCGCTTTTATCTGAACCTTGGCGGGACGAACACATACGCCGTACTTTCCGGGAACTGAAAGACAGCCCTCGCTCTCGCGCTGTTCCCCCTCCTGAAATACAATTTCGGGGTTTACAAGTTCTATGGGGCCGTCGCCCGCGTCAAGAACTATTACGCGCTTTAAAAGACCTACCTGAACTGCGGCAAGTCCCACGCCCTCCGCCTGATACATAGTTTCAAACATATCGTCAATCAGAACGGAAAGGCGGTCGTCAAATTTTTCTACTACTCTGCTTTTTTTGTTTAAGATAGGGTCGCCTACCTTAACTACGTTTCTAAGTGCCATTTTATCACCTTATGATAAATCGTTAGGATTTAAGTCAACGCTTATGCTCACATCTTTATACGCTTTAAGTTTGGACATCTGCTTTAACGCTTCTGTAATCATAGCGCGGACATTTTTTGAATTTTTCGTTTTAAAAAGAATCTTGTATCTGTAATTACTGTTTATTTTTGAAATCTTTGCCTGAGTCGGACCGAGCGCGACAAGCTTAACGTCTTTAAAATCTGTTTTGTTAAGCGTAACCGTAATCTCGAAAAATGCCTTTGCACCGAGCGCAACCGTATTCTCATTTTCACCGGTAAAGGTAAACGAGAACAAGTCGCAGTACGGCGGGTATATCATAAGCTTACGCATTGATATTTCGTTATTATAAAAGGCTTTATAATCCTGCTCAGCTGCAAATTCAATAGTTTCGTTAAAAGGATTAATTGTCTGAATAACGGCGGTACCCCTGACGTTTCTTCTTCCCGCTCTGCCTACTACCTGAGTAATAAGGTCAAAGGAATTTTCATTAGCCGTATAGCTTTCGTTATACAGTGAATTGTCAGCGTTTACGACTCCGACAAGGGTTACGTCGTCAAAATCAAGCCCCTTTGCAACCATCTGGGTTCCGATAAGAATATCGTGTTCGCCTGCAGCAAACGAATCGAGAAGTTTCTGATGGGAAAACTTTGCAGTAGTAGTATCCGCGTCCATTCTCAGAACTCTTGCATCGGGAAATAGCCTTGAGAGTTCGTCCTCTATTCTCTGAGTACCGTAACCGCTGTACCGTACGGAATCGCTTCCGCATTCGGGACAGATATTATCAAGCATTTTACTGTATCCGCAGTAATGGCACTGAAGCCTGTTATTGAAACTGTGATACGTAAGCGAGATTGAACAGTTAGGGCAGGTCAGAATATGGCCGCACTCATTACAGGCAATAAACGTATTATAACCCCTTCGGTTAATAAGAAGGATTGTCTGCTTTTTATTATCAAGATTTTCGCTTATCAATTCTTTCAG
>CAJOER010000089.1 GCA_905233805.1 uncultured Eubacterium sp.
ATCCGCCCATAAGATTATCTGCGCGCAGGAAATCACTCACATAGGTTTCAAGCTCGCCCGCGCCTACGCCCATAGCGTGAGCGTATTCGCAGAGATAATACGGCTTTGAGTACCATTTTTTTGCAAGGCCTTTTCCGTCGGCAAGCTTTTTCATCTTATTCTGCCACGGGTACATCTGGGATATTACGTCGTAGGCAAAGCGTTTTGTTCTGACTACTCCCTCGTAGTGAACGGGTATGGGCGTAACCTTTTTAAGCTCGTCATAGCAGGCGTCTTGATTTGAATAACCCCACGCCTCGTTACCGAGCGACCACATTGTGATACTCGGGTGGTTTTTATCGCGCTCGAACATACGCATTACGCGGTCGATATAGCGCGGCTTCCACTCGGGATTATGGGAGCAGGCGCCCGCCTTGAGAGGACCTTCGCGCATACAGCCGTGGGTTTCAATATCAGCCTCGTCTACAACGTAAACGCCGTATTCGTCGCATAAATCAATAAAAATCGGGTCGGGAGGATAGTGTGAGGTACGGACGCAGTTTACGTTATATTCCTTGAATATTTTAACGTCGCGCTCCATATCCTCTACTGACATAGTATATCCCTTTTTCGGGTCGGTATCGTGATGATTTACGCCGAGAAGCTTAATCTTTTCGTTATTGAAATAAAATACGTTACCCTTAATTTCAATATGCTTAAAGCCGATATTACGGCGGATAAGCTCAGTCTTTTTTCCGTTTTCATAAAGGGTGAGATAAAGCGTATATAAATTCGGAATTTCTGCGCTCCACTCAAGAACGTCGAGTCCGCTGAATTTAAGCTTTCCGTTTTCAAACTTTCCCGAACAAAAGCTTTTGCCGTCAGAACAGAGCTCGCCTGAAAGCTCAGCCTCTCCCTCGATGTCAGCAATAATTTCAAGGTCGTACCTTCCGTTTTCATACGCGGTTTTAACCTCAAAATCGCGGACGAACGCGCCCTCGTATTTATAGAGAAGAACGTCGCGGAAAATGCCGTTATTCCTGAACATATCCTGACATTCAAGGTAGGTTCCGTTTGAGAATTTATGAACGAGCGCAACAAGCTCGTTTTCGCCGTTTACTGTAAAATCGGTAATATCGAACTCGCTCGTATTATGACTTCCCTCGCTGTAACCGACGTACTTTCCGTTAACGTATACGTCAAGCGCGCCCGCAACCCCGAGGAAGGATAAGATATATTTTGTATTCCCGTCCGCGCTGAAATGAGTTCTGTAAACGCCTGCCGAACAGTTAGTCGGGAATTTCGGCGGGTCGCACTTGAATTCATAAACCGCGTTGATATAGCACGGGTTTTCATATCCCGTGAACTGCCAGCAGGACGGGACGGTAATCTTATCAAACGTTTCTTTTTCCGTATCAAAGCGCACGGGAAGAGCACTTACCTTATTATAGTAAGCAAAGTCCCACTCGCCCGATAGCACATCGACGGAATCGGATTTATACCGCTCGCTTCTTATATCCGTTTTATCAAGCGCCGCCTTGCTTTTAAACGGAATAAAATAAGAACGGGATTTAAGGACGTTATCCTTAAACACGTCGAAATTTTTATAATTATCGTTATTGAAGTTATATAGCATAATAATCACCCGATTCAATTATATTACAATAAGCTAAATGAGTCAATAAAAAAGGAAGGGCAAGCCCTTCCTTTAAGTATTCAATTAAGCCATGAATTTTCTGATAACTGCTTCACAGTCGGCGGCATCCATAATCTTGGGTACGGGATAACCCGGGTTACCCTCTTTAAGAGCGCGCTTTACAAGAGTAGGCATATCCTCTTCCTTAATGAAGTCAAACTTCTCGGGAATATTCATAGCGGCGTTCATTCTTCTTACCTCTGCGATAAACGCCTTGCCCTTTTCCTCAACCGACATTGACGGCGTTGTAATACCTATAATATCGGCAAGCTTTGCGAGCTGAGGATAAGCGGTATCGCCGTAGTAATCAAGCACATACGGAAGAATAACCGCATTTGCAAGACCGTGAGGCGTACCGTAAAGTCCGCCGAGGTTATGCGCAATTGCGTGAACGTATCCTACAAATGCCTGCGTAAACGCGCAGCCTGCAAGATACGAGCCTTTGAGCATATTGCCTCTTGCCTCCAAATCCTTTCCGTCTGCATAGGCTTTTTCAAGATTCTCATGGATTAACTTGGTAGCGTCCTCTGCATACTTTAATGTAGCTTTTGTGTTGCTTTTACCGATGTACGCCTCAACTGCGTGAGTAAGCGCGTCCATACCTGTTGTCGATGTTATGTGCGGCGGCAGACCTACAGTCAAAGACGGGTCAAGCACCGCGTATCTCGGACGGAGACAGATATCGTTAATCGCGTTTTTCTCATGAGTTTCGGGGTCGGTAACTACTGCTGCAACGGTTGTTTCGGAGCCTGTACCTTACCTTAAGGTAACCGCGCATTGCGCGAACCTGCTGCTTCGGCTTAACAACTCTTGCGGCCGCTGCTTTTGCACAGTCCATAGGCGAGCCGCCGCCGAAAGCAATAACGCCCTGACAGCCGTTTGAAACGTAAAGCTCTCTGCACTCTTCGATATTCGGAATAGTCGGGTTAGGCTGAACTCCGTCATATACGACGTAATCGATACCTACCTCTTTAAGCTTTTCGAATAACGGGTCAAGAAGGTTAAGGCTCATAAGTCCTTTATCGGTAACAACAAGGATTTTTGTAAGGCCTTTGCCCTTGATAAACTCGGGAAGTTCCAATACCGAACCGTTGCCTTCAAGAAGCTGAGGCTCGGACCAGTCGAGGAAGAGCATTGCAAACTTAAAAACTCTCTGATAGACTCTGTACCAGCATTTTGTAAGTGACCAAAGCATAGAAATATCTCCTTTCTTTATAATGAATATATTATATAACAAAAATATAACATTTGCAATAGCGAATAATTATGATATAATAATATTTAAGGAGTTGATTTTATGTCAGACGCTAAAATTCTTTTCGGAAAGGATAACGGCTTTGAATACCGTATTCCCTCTATCGTTAACGCAAACGGCGTCCTTGTAGCTGCGGCGGATAACGGAAGAAGCGGAATGGACTGGGGCTATATAGAGGTTTGCGTCAGGCGAAGCTTTGACGGCGGCGAAACGTGGAGCGAACCCCGGACCGTTGCAGCACCTCCCGCGCGCTCGGTAAGCGGCGACGAAGAAAATACAAAATCAGCATTTTTCATTGACCCGTGTATGGCTGTTGCACCTAACGGGGATATAGTTATGCTCGTTACCTTCTTCCCCGAATCAAAAGGCGTTCACAATATGAAATATCTTGAAAAAAAGAAGATTGCTTTCACGCGTTTTGACGGAATAAAATGCCCGATAGTTTACGACCGTGACGGAAACTATTTTATAGTTCTTGATAACGGCGCGGTAATTGACAAAGGCAAGGCGAAAACCGCATATAACTTAAAGGGCATAGGCGAGCTTTACAAGGGCGAGGAATACGTCGGCAATATCTATCTCAACGGCGCTCAGGGAAAATCCGACGGTGAGACTGAAACGACCTTCGGCGCTCCGCTGAAATCCCCGAAAAGAAGCTATATTTTCCTTCTTAAATCGAGCGATAACGGCGAAACATGGAGCGAACCCGTTGACATAACTCCGCATATTCTCAGAGAAGATGACGGCGCGTTTATCGGCGTATCGCCGGGATGCGGACTTACCACCGAAACGGGAAGAATGTTAATTCCACTTTACACCGAAAACGGAACGGTCTGCATTTACTCGGACAACAACGGCGAAAGCTGGCTGAGAAATCACCGTATCCCCTATACGGGCAATAAGGATGAGTGGACGATGATTGAAGCGCCCGACGGAAGAATTTACGGCTACGGACGCGACGACGGAAAAATCCCCGCTACGATTTCGTTTGACCACGGTATCACCTGGGCTAAGAGCGACAGACCTCCGATTAAGTCACCGAAATGCCAGAAAAGCGCGCTTGTTATGGGCGACAAGGTACTGCTTTCTCACCCGAGCGGTAAAGAGAGAAGCAACGGCGTTATCTCAATAGGCGAGTTTTCCTACGACAAGAGAAACAGGTTCCGCGGAATCAAGTGGACGGAGGAGGAAATCGAAGTTAACCGTTCGTTTTTCGCTTACTCATGTCTTGTAAAAATCGACGACAAGACCTTCGGCATTCTTTATGAGAACAAACCGAGCGGCGAGATTGTATTCAAAAAATATGAGATATAAAAAAATGCTTGGGATACCCCAAGCATTTTTATTTAATCACTTTTTATATTTTACTGCAAATTTTTGTTTGAATATATCTTTCGGACGGTATGAAGCATACCAGTTGTCAAAAAGAAAGCGTTTATATGTTTTATTACCTTTGGTAAGTCCGAAGCAGTTGGAATCAATATAGCCTTCTATCCTGCCGTCCATAATATACGGAACGCCCTGCAGATATATTACAGGCCATTTATGGACGGGACGGCTTCCCGAACGGTTCTGGAAATTACCGTCCGCCATCCAGATGAAGTTATCATACTTCTTCGTTTCCCCGAAAAGCGCGTCAACGCATTTATTAAAGTTGATGGTAAAGTAGTAACAGCTTGCAAAACTCTGCGCATGTTTTTTATGCCACTTATAAATCGCATGAAGGCGGTCGTAAGTGGTGTCATACTTTTTAATATCAACCTTTTTCTTTGTCAGCTTCAAAATATCTTTTCTGCCGGAAAGGTCGGTTTTATTGACGTTGACCATCTCTTTGAAGGAACAGCCTTTTTTGACCTTCATTTCCTTCTTTTCGCAAAACGGCGAAACATAATTGATTTTGTCAACAACTCTGAACGGGCATACTTTGACATAGTAAGTATATGCACCGAGGCCTTTCAGCGTTGTCGACGTTGTATCGGCGCCGAAAACAAGAGTAGACGTATTTTTATCGGCGAACTTTTTGCTCGTCGTATACTGCAATATATAGCCGCCCGCGCCCTTAACAGCCTTCCATGTTACGTTCAGTTTTCCCTTTGAAGGATATGTAAGTTTTGTAATCTTACTCTTTTCAAGTGGCATAGGAAGATTAAGCGCAGCGGATTCGCCGAAATACTTCTTACCGTTTTTCTTTACAAACGTTCTTATTTTTATCTTTCTTATATCGCTTTGCTCAAGGTCGCTGAGAGTAAAACTCTTTGACTTTGTATAGCCTTTGCTTATATACTTTTTATCTTTTTTGCTGTATACAAGGACCTGAAAACCCGAATTGTATTTCAGCTTTCCTTTCAGCTTCCATTTTATCTTTGCGGTTTTTTCGCTGTATGTTGATACGGTTATGCCGTGAGGCGCGGGATAGGTGTTTACTTTTGCAAACGCCTGAGCCGAGTACGACATTATTCCCGAAAGAAGGGTAAGCGAAAGGAGCAAAGAAAGCGCTCTTTTTATTTTATCCGTTTTAAACATATCATTCCCTCATAAAAAATCAACCGCACCTTTTAGGGTGCGGTTCTTTTTAAAGCTATTAACCCTGAGCAGGTGCGCCAACAGGACAAACGCCTTCACAAGCACCGCATTCGATGCAAGCATCAGCATCAATCGCGAACTTATCGTCGCCTTCAGAAATAGCGCCAACAGGACATTCCGCAGCACAAGCACCGCAGGAAATGCAATCGTCGTTAATTACATATGCCATAATATTTTCCTCCTGATGTAATAATAAAGAAAGTTTCCTTTTCCTATCAAATATAAATATAACAAATACATTTGTAAAATGCAAGTGTTTTATTTATTTTTAACTATTTTAACCTCGCCGCGGTTTACAACAACAGGCGCGCCTTCCGGCATATCGTCAAGCTGAACTTTAAGTTTTCCCGTTAATACAGAGCAGTCAACAACGACTCCTCTTCCCTCTCTGCAATCAACAACAGCGCCTTTCTGAGGCGTTATTTTATTGAGGTACTCGTAGGAATTCTGCTCATATTTCAGACAGCACATAAGCCTTCCGCAGGTTCCGCTGATTTTACCCGGAGAGAGCGAAAGCCCCTGCTCCTTGGCCATTTTAATCGATACGGAATGAAAATCGTTAAGGAAGGTTGAACAGCAAAACGGCCTTCCGCAGATGCCGAGACCGCCTATCATTTTAGCCTCGTCCCTTACTCCTATCTGTCGAAGTTCAATTCTCGTATGGAATTCGCTTGCAAGCGCTTTTACAAGTTCCCTGAAATCCACGCGTCCGTCGGCGGTAAAGTAGAAGATTATCTTCGAGCCGTCGAAGGTATATTCAACCTCGGTCAAATCCATATCAAGCTCGTATTCTTCTATTTTCTTAAGACAGATATCATATGCCTTTTTCTCTTTAGTTTTGTTTTCCTCAAGACATTTGATATCTTCTTCGGTTGCAACGCGCATAATGGGTTTAAGCGGGGATACAACCTCCTCGTCCTCAACCTCTTTTACTCCGCTTGTTGCAGTTCCGCACTCTATTCCGCGTACGGTTTCAACAATTACCATGTCGCCTTTTTTTACTTCAATGTCCGAAGGGTCAAAATAATACATTTTGCCTGTATCTTTAAAACGGACTCCAACGACTTTAACCATAAGCGTATCCTTTCTATCTGCCGACCGCTCTTCGCAAATCGGCGCAAATCTTAGTAATAATTATATTCGCGTTAACCCTGCTGTTGACAAGATTAACCGTACTGTCACATACTTCGCAGAGTTTCAGCAGTCTTTCGCGGCTCAGCCTCTGAGAGAGCAGTTTTGCAGTATCCTTCTGGGTACTGAGGGGCTTGCTGCCCGGGAACATAGCGTCCCTGAATATTCCTTTCAACACAGTAAGTGCCGAAATCAGAGTCTGCATATCGTCGCTGAACTTTGACATAATCTTAATCAGCTCGTATTCATTATCGGCGATAATGCCTTTTGCAAGCTCATCGGAAAGCGAGGTTATACGTGCAAGCCTGCCGTCACCGAGAGTTTCAATCGCTTTG
>CAJOER010000090.1 GCA_905233805.1 uncultured Eubacterium sp.
ATGCTATCGATTTAAATCATATATACCGACAGGAAGAAAGGCTTCCTGTATACGCTGATAGGGCTCAGCGGCGGCTCGCTCGGTGCGGCTGCAGCGGCGGCGCTTTGCGTAATATTCAAAGTATATTCAAAGATTAATATTGTACCCGACGTCCTTGCGTCAGCGGTGGGCAACGCAGTAAAAATCTGCCTGCTTCTTGTTATCCCTGCAGGATTTGCGGTGGCAGCGGCGTCGTATATCGTCTTCCTGATTACGTACAGAAAAATCAACAAAACGAATGAAAGAACAATCGTAGTATAAAAAAAGCCCCCGCGGGGGCTTTTTTAATTGAGAATTAAAAATGGAAAATGGAGAATTTAAAAACGGCTTTACAGCCGTTTTTCTATTTCGGATATTATATCGCTCATTTTAATATCGAGAGCTATGGATATTCTGTAAAGGGTTTCAAGGGTGGGCTTTCTTTCGCCTCTTTCGATTGCGGATAAATGCGTTCTGCCTATATCGGCAAGTCCGCTCAGTACCTCCTGAGAAACGCCTTTTTGCTTTCTTTTTTCGCAGATAACTTCGCCGACAATCTTTGAATCAAGCTTATGGTCAAACGATAAACTTACATTTGTAATCAAATAATTGAGTATACAGACCCGTGATTTTCACGGGTCTTTTCTTTATAAATATAAAAGAAAAGAAATAAGTTTGTGAAAAAAATATCAATCCGTTGTAGGAATGCACAAATGTTTTTATTTCACATTGACAAAAAGTTGAATATCTCTATAATAGGCTTAGAATTTAATGAAAGAGGTATATTTTTATGGCAAGAGTTTACAATTTTTCGGCAGGTCCTTCAACGCTTCCCGAGTCGGTGCTCGCCAAGGCAGGCGCCGAGATTATGGATTATAACGGAAGCGGTCAGTCGGTAATGGAGATGAGCCACCGTTCAAAGTGGTTTGACGATATTATCAAGGAAGCCGAGGTTCTTATGAGAGAGCTTTACAAAATTCCCGATAACTATAAGGTGCTTTTCCTTCAGGGTGGCGCTTCGGCTCAGTTTTCGGCTATCCCGCTTAACTTTATGAACGGCAGCGGCAAGGCTGATTATATCATCACCGGCCAGTGGGCGAAGAAAGCCTTTCAGGAGGCTCAGAAGTACGGCGACGTAAAGGCAGTTGCCTCTTCTGCCGACAAAACCTTCTCATATATCCCCAAGACGAAGCCCGAGGACTTCAGGGACGACGCTGACTACGTATATATCTGTATGAACAACACTATTTACGGTATCGCTGACGTAAGCTCGTGCGCGCTTTCCGAGCCGCTTGATATCAGCAAGTTCGGCGTTGTATATTTCGGCGCGCAGAAGAACGTTGCTCCCGCAGGACTCGTTGTTGCAATTATCCGCGAGGACTTACTCGGCAACGCAAGGGACATCACCCCCGTTATGATGAACTATAAAATTCAGGCGGACGCAGAGTCGCTTTACAACACGCCTCCGTGCTGGACTATTTATATCTGCAAGCTTGTGCTTGACTGGATTAAAGAGGAATTCGGCTCACTCGACGCTATGAAGGCGCACAATGAAAAAAAGGCGAAAATCCTTTACGATTTTCTTGATTCTTCAAAAATGTTCAGAGGTACGGTAGTACCCGAGGACAGAAGCCTTATGAACGTTCCCTTCGTAACCGACAGCGAAGAACTCAACGCGAAGTTTATCAAAGAGGCAACCGAGGCTGGTTTTGTAAATCTTAAAGGCCACAGAACCGTAGGCGGTATGAGAGCGTCAATCTATAACGCTATGCCGATTGAGGGCGTTGAAAAGCTCGTTGCATTTATGAAAGCATTTGAGGAGGCTAACGCATAATGTTTAATATCAAAACTCTTAATAAAATTTCCGACGTAGGCCTTTCAAAGTTTGACAAGAGCAAGTATGCCTACGGCGATAATATTGAAAATCCCGACGCAATTATGGTAAGAAGCGCGTCAATGCACGATATGGAAATGCCGAAATCCCTTCTTGCAATCGCAAGAGCGGGCGCGGGCACTAACAATATCCCCGTTGAGGCTTGCGCAGAAAAGGGAATAGTTGTATTCAACACTCCCGGCGCTAACGCAAACGCGGTTAAGGAGCTTGTTATTCTCGGTATGCTCCTCTCGTCAAGAAAGGTCACCAAGGCGATTGACTGGTGCAAGACCATAAAGGACGAGGGCGACAACGTCGGCAAGACCGTTGAAAAGGGAAAGAGCGCTTTCGCAGGCCCCGAAATCAAGGGCAAAACCCTCGGTGTTATCGGTCTCGGCGCTATCGGACGCCTTGTTGCAGAGGCAGCCGTTGACCTCGGTATGAAAGTTATCGGCTACGACCCCTTCCTTCCCGAAGGAGCGGAACTTAAAGCGGGAATCACGCTTAACAACAATCTTGACGAGATTTTCCCCGTTGCGGATTATCTTACTCTCCACGTTCCGCTTACCGACGAAACGAAGCACCTTGTAAACAAGAAGACCATTGACAAGATGAAAAACACGGTTCGTATTATGAACTTCGCAAGAGGCGCTCTTGCATGCAGCGCGGATGTTATCGACGCGCTTGACGACGGAAGAATGGCGGCGTACGTTACCGATTTCCCCGACGCTGAACTCATCGGCGTTGACGGCGTTATCGCTATCCCGCACCTCGGCGCGTCAACTCCCGAAAGCGAGGAGAACTGCGCGGCTATGGGCGCTCTCGAACTCATTGATTATCTTGAAAACGGAAACGTTAAGAACTCGGTCAATATGCCCGCGGTAAGCGTTCCGAAGTCAGGCTCGGTAAGAATTACGGTAATTCACAAAAACCAGCCGAATATGATTTCAACGATTACCGATACAATCTCGAAGGACGGCGTAAATATCGCGTCGTTTGACGACAAGAACAAAGGCTCTATCGCATACTCTATTATCGACTGCGACACCGACGTTTCGAGCAACGTAGTCAGCGATATTGAAAAGATTGACGGAGTTATCAGGGTAAGAGTAATCAAGTAAAAAAATAAGACCGCACCGAATTGTTCGGTGCGGTTCTTTTTTTGTTTAGTCTATTTTGCCGGCTTTCTTCATTATGCTGTAACCGAGCTTTACTACGTTTTTGTAACCGAAGTCGATAAGCTTATCGGGTACGGGGTTGATAGCGGCAAGATACCATGTGTTCTTGCACTTGTAGTTGGTCTTCGGGTTTTTTGCATAGATTGCCTTCATTACCGTATCAACAAGATATTTCTTGTCGTGCGGGTGGTTCATCGCGGTGCTCATAATGGGCTTGAGAACTTTGAGAACGGGAGCGTAATACTCGGTAGTTTCAAGGATTTTTTCATATCCCGCGTTAGCCTGATTGTGCATACCGGTTTTAAAAGAGCCGGGCTGAATTTTAACTACGTCCAAATCGAGGAAGTTAAGTTCTCTGCGAAGGCCGATAGTATAAGCCTCTACGGCATATTTTGTAATAGCGTAGGGCGCGTTGAAGGGCTGAGGCTTTTCCCAGCCGCACTCTGAGGAGAAGTTGATAATTCTTCCGCCTGCCTCTTTAATGAGAGGGAATACCGCCTTGTTAAGGCGAATCATACCGAGAACGTTGATATTAATCATTTTTTCAACCGTTTCGGCGATATTGCCTTCAACGAGTGAGGACATCGTGTGAATACCTGCGGCGTTTACTACAACGTCGAGTTTTCCCGCTTCCTCTTTAATTCTTTCTGCTGCTGCCTCGCAGCTTTCCTTGCTTGAAATGTCGAGTATTTCGTCTACGATACGTACGATACTATGGGTGCTGTGGGTGATACGCTTGGCCATATCTGCGCGTTCGTTGTCGCTCAACAGGGCGTGAGGGTCGCTGATGATCTGAGCATAGCCACTGATGACGTTCAAAGGCGTACGGATTTCGTGACTCATGTTCTGCAGGAAGCTTACCTTCATGCGTTCTGCCTCCTGTGCCTTGTCGCGAGCGATGAGCAGTTCACGATTCTGACGCTGAAGACTCTTCATGTAGCGCGAGCGGTTCCAGCGATAAATCAGAAATCCGATGACCAGAACTGCGATAAATCCAAGATGGAGTGCCCATTGCAGGAGGGCGTTTTTCTTACAGACGGCATTGTTCAGCGCTTCAGCATTCTCAAGGTCATTGGCCGAACCAACCATCTCTTCACTCATGATGACATTGTCTACTGAGTCCTTGACGGCCATGTAGCGTTTCTGCGTCTCAAAGGCGCGTATCGTATCACCTGCCAGTTCGTAGATTTCCGTTTGGAACTTATATATATCTGTTGTGTTAGTTAGTTCATACGTCTGCTTGATGGCATCATCGTAGCGTTTGTCTGCTGCAGCCTTACAGATGACGGCATAATTATAATAGGTGGTACTGAAGTCCTGCCCCAGCGTCTTGCGGAGCTTGATGTATTCGTCGAAAGCCTCGTTCACCTGTTCCCAGTCGCGCATAGCGTAAGCCACAATGACCTTGAATCCGATGGCGTCGCTGTATTCGTAATTGGAATCGTTGGCCCTGATGACTTCAATGGCGCAGTCGAGGTGCTTCATAGCTTCCTTAGGCTGGGTGTCCATCTCGATGTTCGCCAAGTCCATATAGAGCGACACGAGATTGGCAGGCTGGGAGTGGTCCACTTGATCCAATGCCTTCTCGAAGTACTGGTGGGCTAGGGGGATATTTCCTCTTAGCGAGTAGATGATACCTCGCAGGTGGGTGGTCTTATAGAGTTCACGAGTGGCGCCGCGCTGTTCCATATCTGCCTGCATTGTCATGGTTTTTCGCAGGGCGCGATAGAAGTGATTGTGATTGACGTCGTAGAGCACTTCGTTCTTCCAACTGAGATAGAATCCGCTAACGTCGCCCTGCTTGAGCAGATAGTTGCGATAGTTGGCATTCGCTTCGTAGAAAGCGTGCTCGTCGTTCTGATTGAAGGTGATGCGAACTTTCTGCAGCAATCTGCTGGTTGTATCGTCTTTCACCTGAGCTCGCCCAGGTGTCATGAGGACTACAGACGCTAGGAATATGATGATGGTAGCCAGTTTCCTAAGGTTGACCATATGTGATATTATCGTTTGTTATTGTTAGTTGATGATGCAAAGGTAGTAAATGTACACTAATTACGCAAACGTTTTCGTGGAAAATCTACGAACACCCCATGATTAACATTTGTTGACTTTTTTCAAATACTACCCAATATTGAATCTTTGAGGTACAATCATCCCGACTTCCATACAGTCCGACATTAATATATAAATAATAAGGATCGCGCGAGGCTGATAGGGCTGTTACGATGACCAAAACGCTAAAGAAAGTTAAAGAACAGCACTTTTTGCTTGAAAAGTTTGGAGCGTAAGCTTATTTTCTCTACTTTTGCAGTGTACTAATAAAGTAGTACACCAATACAGTGGCTTTCAAAGCTCGATTCAGACAATAAACAATAATACAAACATAAACAATTAAAACGTATGATTGACGTAAAAAACATCAGTTTCAAGTATGCCGGAAGCAAACATCTGGTATTCGACGATTTCAGCCTGACGCTGGAGGAAAACCGTATCTACGGACTGTTAGGAAAGAACGGAACGGGCAAGAGCACGCTGCTCTACCTGCTTTCAGGTTTGCTCCGCCCCTCTTGCGGTTCTGTATGTTGCGATGGCATCGCAACCAAGGACCGCGAGCCTGAAACCCTGCGCGACATCTTCCTCGTAACGGAGGAGTTTGAGATGCCCGCCATCTGTCTTTCGGAGTATGTGAAACTCTATAAGCCCTTCTACCCCAATTTCTCTGACGAAATCCTGCAGGGCTGTTTGGCTGATTTCGAACTGCCTGCCGACGTACGTCTGGGTGAGCTTTCGATGGGTCAG
>CAJOER010000091.1 GCA_905233805.1 uncultured Eubacterium sp.
CGCTTGAACTTGCCGACTGGTTTGACTGGGACGAACAGGGAAGAGGCGTTATGAATATCCTCGAGTGTCAGGAACTGTTCCAGCACCCGCTTTTATATTCAACCTTCCTTCTCTGGATGCTTTCAGAACTTTACGAAATGCTTCCCGAAGTAGGCGATATCGATAAGCCGAAAATTGCATTCTTCTTTGACGAGGCGCACCTTCTTTTCAACGACGCTCCCAAGGCGCTTATTGAAAAAATTGAACAGGTTATCCGCCTTATCCGTTCAAAGGGCGTTTCGGTATGGTTTATTACTCAGAACCCCGCCGACGTACCCGAAAGCGTACTCGGCCAGATAGGAAACCGCGTTCAGCACGCGCTGCGCGCATATACTCCCAACGAGCAGAAGGCGCTTAAATACGCCGCAAAATCGTTCAGAGTCAACCCCGATTTTGATACTGAAACAGTACTTCAGGAACTCGCGGTAGGCGAGGCGCTTGTTTCAGTTCTTGACGAAAAGGGCGTTCCCGGCGTTGTTGAAAGAGCGGGAATTCTTCCCCCGAGAAGTTCTATGAGCATTGTTGAAGAAAGCGCAATCCAGCAGGTGATATTTACAAGCCCGCTCAGAGACAAGTATATGATTATCGTTGACCGCGAGAGCGCTTACGAGCTTCTTATGTCAAGGTTTGAACAGCAGCAGGCTCAGGAGGCGCAGGCTAAAGAAGAGCTTGAAGCAGAAAAGGCCGACCTTGAACTTCAAAAGCAGGAAACCGCCTTTGAAAAGGAACGCGCAAAACTTGAAAAAGAGAAGGAAAAGCTTGCAAGAGAGAAAGAAAAACTTGCAAATAAAAAACGCTCCTCCTCATATTACGGCTCGTCAAGACGCCGCAAAACCTCGCCGATAACAAAGACTATTAACTCCGCGGCGAACACCGTCGGACGCGAACTCGGAAAACAGCTTATCCGCGGTATCTTCGGCACGCTGAAATAAAAAAAGGCTCATTCAGAGCCTTTTTTTATTGCTTATACGGTGTTGACAATCGGCGGCTTTTATGTTAGTATTCATAAGTGCGTTATTAATATAATACGGGCCTGTAGCTCAGCTGGGAGAGTGCCGCGTTCGCAATGCGGAGGTCGAGGGTTCGAGCCCCTTCAGGTCCACCAATTTTAAATAATGAACCTAAACGGGCGAGAAACGAAACACCGCTTGTCACGACCGCAGGGAGCGAGAAGCGGGAAAAACAGTCCGGTAGACTGTTTTATTGTTGAGAGGAGAGCCCCTTCAGGTCCACCATCTCGGGGCATTAGCGCAGCTGGGAGCGCACCACACTGGCAGTGTGGGGGTCAGGGGTTCAAGTCCCCTATGCTCCACCAAAAGGCATAACTGCAATTGCGGTTGTGCCTTTTTATTTGTCATAAAATTGTTACTTAATAATAGTTAATATATGTTATAATGTAATATGTATTAATATGTATCGGAGAAAATTATGAGCAATATTTTTGAAAAAGCAGTTGCCTTTGCGCTGAAAGCGCATGAGGGACAGTTGAGGAAAGACGGAGGAGTATATATTCTTCATCCGCTTGAAGTCGCCGCGATAGTCGGAACTATGACAAACGATTTGGAAGTTCTTGCAGCGGCAGTGCTTCACGATACGGTTGAGGATACTCCCGTAACACAGCAGGATATTCTTGATAATTTCGGGGAGAGGGTTGCACAGCTTGTTGCTCACGAAACCGAAAATAAGCGGCCTGAAATGAAGGCGAGCGAAACGTGGAAAATCCGCAAGGTTGAAAGCCTTGCAGTGTTAAAAGACAGCCCGACAGAAAGCAAGATGCTCTGGCTCGGCGATAAGCTGTCTAATATGCGCTCCCTTGCAAGAAGTTATGACGAAATCGGAAGCGCGGTGTTTGAACGCTTTAACGAAAAAGACCCAAAGGAACAGCGATGGTACCACGCAACTGTTCTTGAATATATAAAAGAACTCAGCGATTACCCCGCATATAAAGAATACGAATTACATTTCCATCATGTTTTTGATGACAATAAGGAGTAAAACTATGACTGTAAAATTAACGGGAAGAATTGATTCTTCAAACTCAGCGAGAATTGAAAGCGAAATCAACGAACAGATTAAAGACTGCGCCGAAGAAGTTGTTCTTGACGCTGCCGGACTTGAATATATTTCAAGCGCGGGGCTTCGCGTAATTCTCCGCCTTAAAAAAACAAACCCGTCAACAAAGGTAATTAACTGCAATTCAGAGGTTTATGAAATCTTTGATATGACCGGCTTTACCGAGATGATGGATATTTCCAAGGCGTACAGAAAGCTCTCGGTTGAAGGCTGCGAGGTTATCGGCGAAGGTGCAAACGGTATCGTTTACCGTACCGACCCCGATACTATCGTTAAGGTTTACAAAAGCCCCGATTCTCTTGACGAGATTCATAATGAAAGAGAGCTTGCAAGAAAGGCGTTTATTATGGGGGTTCCCACCGCAATCCCTTATGATGTCGTTCAGGTCGGCGACCTTTACGGCTCGGTATTTGAACTCCTCAACGCAGAGTCTTTCGCAAAACTCATTATCGACGGCGGCGACGTTGACGAACTCGCAAAGCAGAGCGTAGACATTCTTAAAATTATGCATAAAACTATGCTCAAAGACGGCGAACTCCCGAGCAAAAAGCAGGAGGCAATCGGCTGGGCGCAGTTTGTTAAGCCCTATCTTCCCGATGAAATCGGCGAAAAGCTTCTTAAACTCATTGAGGATATTCCCGAAACGAACAGTATGCTCCACGGCGACTATCATATTAAAAATATTATGCGCCAGGGCGATGAAAATCTTCTTATTGATATGGATACTCTCTCCCTCGGTCACCCCGTTTTTGAACTGTCACAGATTTATCTCGCGTATCTCGGCTTCAGCGAAACGAATCACGACGACGTTAAAAAATTCCTCGGAATTGACCGCGATACCTCTATAGAATTCTTTAACGCAACGCTTAAATACTACTTTGAAGGCAAAGACGAGGCGTTGATTGAAGACGCGGTTAAAATGGCGAGAATTATCGGCTACGTAAGGCTTTTAAGAAGAACAATAAGGCGCGAACCTGATAACAGCGCGATTATTGATAACTGCAAAAAGCAGCTTTGCGAGCTTGTGCCGACATGCGATAAACTGTATTTTTAAGGAGCAATAACAATGAATAACCGTTTAGTAAAAATTGCAGTATCCGTTATAGCCGTACTCGGCGGAATTCTGTTTATTGTTTTAGGTTTTGTCGGCATATCTCAGGCGAAAAACTTCCCGGAGGTTGACGCCGTTGTCACGTCGGTTGAAAGAGAATCGACGGTTGATTCAGACGGAACAACAAGCGAAACCGTTACCGTTTTTGTTGAATATACGGTCGACGGTAAAGAGTACAACGAAAAGCTTGACGACGCAAACAGCAATGTTAAGGAGGGAGATAGAATCTCCGTCCGCTACAATCCCGAAAAGCCGGACAAGGTAACCGCAACGACAAAAACTGCCGGCATTGTTCGTATTGTATTCGGAATTGTAATAGCCCTTGCAGGTATTGCTTCGTTGGTTCTGCTGATAATCAGAGGCAGATAATTAATAATTGCAGAGAATTTTATGAGTTATACAATCCACAAAGTAATAACGGATGAATATACAATTCCGTATATGAGATTCGGCACGGGAGAAAAAACGCTCGTTATTCTCCCCGGTCTGAGTGTGCAGAGCGTTATACCCTCGGCGCCTGCTATTGAAAAGCAGTATGAGATATTCGGCAGTGATTATACTGTCTATCTGTTTGACCGCAGGGAAGATATGCCCGAGGGTTATTCAGTTTACAATATGGCTGAGGATACGGCAAACGCAATAAAGACGCTCGGACTTTCGGATATCTGCCTTTTCGGCGTATCTCAGGGCGGAATGCTTGCAATGATAATTGCCGCCGAACATTCCGAAACGGTAAGCAAACTCGCTCTCGGTTCAAGCGCGGCATTTGTTACAAAAGAGAGCAGCGCCGTATTAAATGAGTGGATAGACTATGCCCAAAGCGGTAATGCCGAAAAGCTCTATCTTTCTTTCGGAGAAAAGCTGTATTCAAAGGAATTCTTTGAGCGCCACAAAGACGCATTTATAAAAATTGCCGAAACCGTTACAAAAGAAGATTTGAAGCGATTTTTAAAACTTGCAAAAGGCAACGCCGGTTTCGATTTTAGAGACAGAATCGGCAGTATTCACTGCCCCGTTTTTGCAATCGGTGATACGGGGGACAATGTCCTCGGCGCAGACTCAACTCCTGCAATTGCCGAATTATTAAAAGATAATCCTGCTCTTGAAACGTATATGTACAGCGGTTTCGGGCATGCGGTATATGATACTGCGCCGGATTATACAAAAAGATTATTCGCATTTTTCAGCAAGGAGTAAATTTATGGATTTTGAAAAAGCGGCGATAAACGATACCTCGGGTTTTGTTCTGCTTTCGGATTACGTACCTGCGATTATTCAGGAAATCAGATACTATTCAACCTACAACTTTATAGGCGACCGTATTGACGGATACGAGCAGCCCAAGAGGTGTCAAACGAAATGAACGTCAAGGGCTATCGCCTTAAAGTTTTTGACGCTTACCGTCCCGCAACTGCGGTAAAGCATTTCGTGTTATGGGGGATAGAGGATCTTGACCAGAGAATGAAGCCGTTTTTCTATCCCGACCTTGAAAAACAGGCGCTGTTCAAGCTCGGCTATATTGCGAGTAAATCGAGCCACAGCAGGGGAAGTACGGTCGATTTAACCCTGCTTGATATGGATACGGGCAAGGAAGTCGATATGGGCAGCCCCTTTGATTATTTCAGCGAGGTATCCCATCCCGATTACCGCGAAATTACCGACGAGCAGTATGAAAACAGAATGCTGCTTCAAAGCGTAATGGTAAAGCACGGCTTTGAGCCTATTGACTGTGAATGGTGGCATTTCACCCTTAAAAACGAACCTTATCCCTCAACCTATTTTGAATTCCCCGTAACTGCGGAATTACTTAAAAGATAACTGAAAGCAAAGACGACAAAAAATGCGATTTACACCTATTAAAACAACATATAAATTAGAACCTAAATCGGTTGACCTTGTAAGCGAGGACGTTCAGGCGTTTTTAAAAGAACTCAAAGCGCCTAAAAAGAATATTATCGAAGCAAGGCTGACTGTTGAAGAAATACTGCTCGACTTTATGGAAGAGTACGGAAGCGAAAAGGAGTTCGTTTATATCAAAAACAACTTCCTCGGCAAGCCGTATATTACCATATCCGTTCAGGGCGAGCCGTTTAATCCGCTTGAAAAAGATGACGACGAATTCGGCAACTGGTCAAGCGCACTGATTCAGAATGCGGATTACACCCCGTCTTATACCTTTGACAGGGGCGTAAACGCAGTAACAATGCGTTTTTCAAAAAAAGAGATAAATCCGATTATAAAACTGTTAATTGCAATTGTTGCGGCAGTGTTTATATCTTTATTGAAAGCGTTGCTGCCTGACGGCGGAATCGGGTATATTAAAACCAGTCTTCTCGACCCGCTTTATACCGCTTTTCTCGGGCTTATGACTACAATTGAAATCCCGCTTGTATTTTTGTCTGTCACCTGCGGAATTATAGGAATAGGCGACAGCACCGTTTTCGGAAAAATCGGGCGTAAGATGGTTTTGCGTTTCGTTACGGTTATCCTGCTTTTTACTACCG
The DNA here is from genome assembly GCA_905233805.1 of uncultured Eubacterium sp. Lineage (GTDB taxonomy): Bacteria > Bacillota > Clostridia > Oscillospirales > Acutalibacteraceae > Eubacterium_R. The sequence goes on from CAJOER010000091.1 coordinate 5,728, forward strand.
TTGCCGGCGTAATTTTCTCTATGCTGTTCACAAGATTTGCCGAAGAAAGCAGCGGCGGAATATCCCTTAAAGTCGGCGTGGATATGCTGATGGATTTAATCCCGAAAAACCTTATAGAGCCGATTACAAGCGGAAATACAATGCAGGTAGTGCTTATGGCGGTAGTTATCGGCGTTTCGCTTGTAGTGCTCGGCGGAAAGGCCAAGACAATCTCAAATATTATAAACGAAGGGAACCGTATTATAGTCTATATAACCGGGCTGATTTCAAAGCTTCTCCCGCTGTTTATTTTTGTAATCCTACTTGATATGATATGGAGCGGAAATGTCCGTGTATTCCTTAATATGTGGAAAGCGGTTGCTGCGTTTGTATCGGTTCTTATTGTATTCTTTTTCATTATGCTTATTACGGTTTCAAATAAAGAAGGCGTAAAAGCAAAAACGCTTATAGAAAAAATGATGTCGACCTTCTTAATTGGCTTCGGCACGGCGTCTTCAATCGCCGCCAACGGCGAATGTTCGCATAGCCTGTACAGCAGAATGGGCGTAAACAAAAGATTTGTTGAGTTCGGCCAGCCCGTCGGCGGCGTAATCTTTATGCCCTCAACTGCGATTAACTTTATGGTATGCGCTATCTATATGGCGTCGTATTATAAGGTTAAGGTTTCGCTTCTCTGGTTCATTATTGCAATAATTATTTGTTCGTTCGTCGCTATTGCAACTCCGCCCGTTCCCGGCGGCGCGATTGCGGCATATACGGTAATATTTGCACAGCTCGGAATACCCGCTGAATCGGTCGCAATAGCGGTTACGCTCGACATTCTTTTTGACTTTATTGCAACCGCGTTTGACGGCGCGTTCTTACAGCTTGAACTCATAAGGCAGGCTGACGAAAACAAGATGCTCAATTACGATGTGCTGAGAAATTAATTTTATGGGAGTTAATATGAAAACAATTGAAAAACTTCGTTCAAGTATGGCGGTAAACTTAATAGGTATGATAGTTGCGCTGCTGATTGTGTTTGGTGTTATCGTAAGTACAATCGGTTTTATAAGCTTTAACAATTCTTTTAAAAAAGAGTATTCGGTTACGACTTATCATATCGCACGTACCGCCGCAACCATTGTAAACGGCGACAGCATTGACGCTTATCTCGACGGCACGGGGGATATGGCTGAATATGAGCAGACACGTGAATACCTTGACGGATACTGTAAGGAAATCAGCGTTTCGCTTATATATGTAATCAAGGTCGATACAAGCGATTACGGCCGTTTTGTTTCGGTGTTCAACTCCGTTGACAATGAGATCGGAGGTACCGATTATGAGCCGTGGGAACTCGGCTTCAAGCGTGACACGACAAACGACGAATACCGCGAAAAATACGAGAAGGTTTATACTCAGCAGGAGGAGTATCAGGATGTTTACAGAACGAATAACTTAAACGGAAAACTCCCGCATATTACTACTATCGCGCCCGTTAAGAATTCTTCGGGTGAGGTAGTGGCTCTCCTGTGCGTTCAGAGGCCTATGAGCGAACTTAAAGCGGGTATGCGCCCCTATCTTATTACAAGCGCCCTTTCCGCACTTTTATTCGCGATTCTGACCTCGGTATTCGCTTCTTTCTATATCAGAAAGCAGTTTTTAACCCCTGTAAGCAAGGTAGCCGCTGAGGCAACCCGATTTGCAAAGGAAAACAAAAAAGGGGAAACCCTCGGCGATATAAGCAGAATTTCCGAAATATCAAAACTTGCGCACTCTATTGACACTATGGAAACCGATATGCTGAGTTACATTGATAACCTTACCTCGGTTACTGCTGAAAAAGAGAGAATAGGAGCGGAACTTTCCGTTGCAAGCGTTATTCAGGAAAACTCAATTCCGAATATATTCCCGGCATTCCCCGAGCGGAAGGAGTTTGATATTTACGGTTCAATGACTCCCGCAAAGGAGGTCGGCGGAGATTTCTATAATTTCTTTCTTATTGACGATG
>CAJOER010000092.1 GCA_905233805.1 uncultured Eubacterium sp.
TCAACGCCCTTAGCGCAGACAAGAGTTTCTATTTTATTTTCGGCGCTTATATTTTCGGAAAGCTCGGCAAGCTTTTTTGAGGCGGTCTTTTTTGCTTCGCTGCCCTCATCGGTTTTATCTATAACGTTCTGGAGTTTCTCGGTCGCCTCGTCGCGCGATTTCTGCCGCTCAACTCTCGCCTCTGAAAAATACTGCGTTTCCTTATCCTCACTCTGAACGGAAGCGTCAACGTACTCCGCTTCTCCGAGTGTTTTGGTATCCGAAGACGAAATCAGGGGCTTAATATTCGCCGAAAAATCCGAGTTTTCGTAATACCAGTTGCCCATAACGCCGACACCGAGCAGAAGTACGAACGCGGCAACGGCAAACTTGGTTCTTCGTGCACGTCTTGTTTTCAGCTCTGCTTCGGTAAGAATAGGCTTTTCTTCTCTATCCTCTTCGTTTTCGTCTGGTTCTTCAATGGCAAGCTCTGCGTTTTGATTTAACTCACTGTCATTAACAGCGTCGGCAAGATTATCTTTCTTCCTGTTTTTCACAATATCACCCTTTATGTTTTGAAATACTGATTCTGCTTACGGGTACGCCGTAAAGCGAGGAAATGCTTTCGGTTATACTCTCCCTGACAAGAGTGTTATCCGCGCCGTCGCAAACTACTGCAACGCCCTGAATATCGGGAAAGTACTCTTTAATAAGCACGGGAGTTTTACCCTCTTGTCCTTCATATAATACATATTCATCCGATTTTGAATAAGAACCCGAAGAAGAGTTTTCTTCAAGATTTTTCGCATATACGCTCTCGTTGGTGTTTTTCAGCGTTATCATTACTTTACATCTGCCGACTCCGCTGATTGAAGAAATAAGTTCTTCGCTTTCGGCTTCAAGACAAGCAATATATTCCCGATAATCACTTCGGGTAGTATCCGACGCATTTTTATCACCCGACGGAACTAATTCGGACAGCATAATAAGCATAACACCGGCAAGTGCAACGGCAATAATTATTTTCAGTTTTTTGTCGCTGTCTTTAAGGTCGCCGAAAAGCTTTTTCAGTTTAATCTCCAATGCCCCTCACCTCTGCGTTTATACCTAGTGAATCAAATATGATTTTTTTAACTTCATTTTTATCGTAGCCGTCGCTTACCGCAACTTTTACCGAGTCAATACTTATCTCATAAGTGCTGTAATCTATGCTTACATCCGAAGAAACGCTTGCGCCCGTAATGCCTTTACTTTCAAGCGTTTCGGTAATTTTTTTGTTTATCATATCGCTGTAAGGAGCGGTATTGTTTTCACTTTCGGCAATAATGTTTTTATCGAAATTAAACGCCTTTAAATCAATATTTTTTAGCGGGTACAAAACCGAAATAAAAACGAAAAAAGATATGAGAATTCTGTAAAAACTTTTCATATTTCCTCTCGGCGTGAAAAGTGAAAAAATAACAGCGAAAACAAGCGATATACATACGCACAGGCACCACTGTTTAACAAAGGCCATTTTATCCTCCCGAGGCAACTAAAATTCCGAAAGATACAACAGTCGTCAACATTGATACTATCAGTACAACGTTTATCAGAACGACCGTATCGTTAAAAGCCGTAAGCACGAGTGAAACGCTTTTATCACCGAAAACGTCGCAGATAATCTGCGCGCAGGTCAGAGCAAATCTCCACAAAACGGTTTCAATAATTGCAGGCATAAAAACAAGCGCAATCGCGCATATACCGACGACTCCGACGCTGCTCTTAATAAGAGAAGAGTAACTCTGAATTGATACAAGCCCCTCGCTCAGAGTTCCGCCAACAACGGGCACAACCGAATTGAGCATAAAACGTATTGAACGAAGGCCGAGGGCGTCGGCTTTTGACGCAACCGCCGTTTTAATCGAAAGAACCGAAACAAAGGCGCCCGAAATGAAAGAGAGCGCAGTCGTAATCACGCGTTTCATACTTGTTACAAGTCTGCCGAGATTTAATTCTTCACGAAGCCCGGAGCATATTCCCACGCCGAGAAAACAGTTAACCGCGGGAATAAATATGTTTGAAGAAAGCAGGGACAGTCCCTGAGCAAGGCTCAGCAAAAGCGTATCGGTTGAAAACGAGGTCGTTATTCCCCCGCCTGCTGCGACGATTGCGGCAAAGACGGGAATAAAAGCAAATACAAAATCGGAAGCAATCTTCACGCTTGACGCGCCTATGTTAATACACGGACTTAATTTTGCGACAAGAACAAGCGAAACTGCGAGGGCGGACACCGTTGAATATACGCTGCTCATATCGGAAGAATCGCTTTTAAGGCTCTGAAAAAGCGCGGTGAGAATAACGTAAATCAGCACGGCGTTTATACCTTCAAGCGGGTTTTTTATTCTCTTTTTTGCAACATTTAACAGCAAGTCCAATACTTTATTAAATGAAATAGCGGTTATGCCCTGTGTATCAAAACCGCTCAGTCCGAGTTCTTCAAGAAAAGAATACGTATCGCCGTCGAGTTTGTCCTCGAAAAATGACAGGTCGTAGGAGCTTAGGTACTCGCCGTATTTTTCGCTGCTGAAATCCTCCGCGCCGAAGGAATTAAACGGGATAATGAGAGCCAGAATCAGTACCGAAATAAATACATACGTCCTCTTCATTTCACTATACGAAAGCACGGCAATTTTTGCGCCGAATTCACATACCGAGGCAAGCGCGTTTTCCCCGTTATCTCGGCAAATATCGGATACGCCCTGAGTAATGAGAGTAACAGAGAGGACTTTTATCATTAAGCCGATATACGCGCCGCCCTGCGAGGAAAGTTCCTTCATTTTTGATACTATACGGAACACGTCGCTGAGCACGCAGAAAATGATTACTCCTATTCCCGCAAGCGTGAGAGCAAGAGCAAACACCCTGCTTTTTTCTTTTAAAAACAGCGAACAGAAAACCGTGATTACAGCCGTGAGCAGAAGCTTCGTCATAAATCGAACAGCTCCCTGACGGATTTAAACAGAGAGCTTATCTGCGGAATCAGCATCATTAATACAACGATAACGCCCGCAAGAGTTGTTAGCATAGCCTGCTCCTCGCGCCCCGAACGGGTCAAAAGCGTATTCAGCACCGCAACGATAATTCCTATTGCGGCGATTTTAAATATTAAGTTTACTTCCATTTTTTTACACCCCGTTTATATGACCGTAAAGCTGATAATCAGCCCGCAGAACAAGCCGAGAACTATATAGATTTTCGAGTCTTTTTCACACCTTTTGCTGTATTTTTCAGCGCAAAGCGAGATATATGATTTAAACCCCTCAATCATCTTAAGCTGCGTTTTCGCATCGGTTTTACCGAGAGAAAAAAGAAAACGCGCAAGCTCCTTGTTTTCCTCGCTTCCGAGCGGTGAATTAAGAGCGTTTCCGTCAGTGATACAATCCGCGGTAATGAAGGAAAGATGTTCAAACCCGTTATTTTCTATAAGATAGAGCACCGAATTTTTTCTAAAAGAAATGTCTATACTAATTATGTCGCAAAGAGATACAAGCTCTCTGCATATGAGCATCTTTTCCCTTAATTTAAACGACAGGAACGCCCCTGCCGAAGTTGTTGAAAAAACTATCATTATTGCTCCTGCGTATTTCACTTATAACCTCCGACGCATTTATAATTTCCGGCTTGTAGGTATAACCGTCAAGCATAACAATATATGAAAACTCCCCAGTTGAAAGAAGTGATGAAACAATCTCTTTTCTGTATAAATCCTCTTTCCTGCCGATATGAACCGAAAGCGCAAAGGATATTCCGCAGGCAAGTCCTTTAATAACCGAATACGCTTCCTCAGGCGTTGCTATTTCGTCGCACACTATCAGTTCGGGCGAAAGAGTCCTCGTTGCAATTTCAATCCCGAGCGGCTTCGGATACGACGATAAAATGTCGGTATTAACTCCTGAATCAGCGGAACAATGAGCAAAAAGTTCATCCCTCTCATCAACTGCGCAGACTTTGATATATCTTCCGCTTTTACCGTTGGAAAGCTGTTTTGCAAGGTCGCGCAGGAAGGTTGTCTTACCGCTGTTGGGAGCGCCGGCAACTATAATTGACGGTATCTCTTTAAGATATATTCTGTTGATGACGGGTAGGCTGAAAGAGTCCGCGTCGCGCGGAATTCTGATACAAAGCGAGGTTATATTACTGAGCGTGATAAGTTCCCCACCGTCATACACCGCATGTCCCGAAATACCGACTCTCACGCCGCCGTCAAGGGTTATGTAGCCGTATTTGACAGTATCGTTATGAGCGTGAACCGAATAGTCGCAAAGGGACATAAACAGCCTGTCAAACTCTTTTTCGTCAAGTTTTACGCAGTGGACGGACGGAGCGTCGTACAAATCGCCGTTAAAATCAATAAAGTACGTTGAATTGCGTATTACAAGAGTGATATAACCGCCTCTTTTCATACGTATTTCGCTCACTTTTTCAACTATTCCGGTATCTATCATATTGAACACTTCTTTTAAAGAAACGCTCATATGTCCGAGTAAATTTTCGGGTATCAATACCCTCACCTCGGTTAATAATATGAGATTGTCCCGTTAAATATTACAAAAGGTTAAAATTACGCCTCATTGATTGAAGATTAAAATAAATTATGCTATTATCTTTATGTATTTTATTTTAGAGGAACAGCAATGGATATCACTACTACGTCTAAAAAGCTTTCTGCAAATAAATTCATTAACGCCGAAACCGTAAGCTGGGGACTTTCCTTCTTTGCGGTATCGCTCTTATTTATCATTTTAAAACAGCTTTTCAAGGTTGCTATTTCGCTTTCCGCGCCGGTTTCGTGCGGTATTGCTGCGGCAATCTCGGCGGCTGTTTTATTTGTTGCGGAAAAGAAGTTTGTTTTCCCGTTCAACGCACGGACGACAAATACAAAACAGATACTGTTTTATCTTTTCAGATGTCTTATTGATTTCGGCTTTTACAAAATAGCGTCGTTCTTCTTTGTAACGGTATTAAAACAGCGAATCAGTTTTGTATTCTTCGTAGTATTTTTTATCTATTTATTTTTCAATTACTACTTTGATAGACTTATAGTTTTCGACTGCCGCGGAAAGGCTAAAGATTTAACAAACGGCTCGGTTTACGAGGCGTTCTGGGGCAACCGCTACGTTGCCGCGTCAATGGCGCTTGCTTTCCTTGCATTCACGTTTATCTATCTTGTTTCGATGCTTTTCCCCTTCGGCGATTTGACCGTACTAAGGATGGATTTATACCATCAGTACGGACCGCTGTTCTGCGAATTTTATGACAGGATAACGCATTTCCGGAGCTTCCTTTATTCCTGGAATTCGGGCGGCGGCTCGTCCTTCCTCGGAAACTATTTCAATTATCTTTCCAGTCCCCTTTCGCTGATTATCTTACTCTTTGACCGCAAGGATATGCCTTACGCAATAACAACCCTCGTTGCGGTTAAGGGTATTTTATGCGCGGGCGCATTTACGTTTTATCTTAAACACTCGCTAAAAAGCCACTCGCTTGTAAGCGCGGCTTTCGGCGGGTTCTATGCGTTTTGCTCTTATTTCCTTGCATATTACTGGAACATAATGTGGATTGACGGAATGATTATGTTCCCGTTTGTTATTCTCGGAATTGAAAGGATTATAAAATACGGCAAGCCTGCCTGCTTTATTGCGTCGCTTACCGTACTGCTTTATTCAACCTACTATATAGGATATATGACCTGCCTTTTCTCGGTTATATATTTCTTTGCATATTTCGTAATAACAGGTTTTTAAACAGAGGCGTAATCTTTGCATTTTCCTCCGTTTTATGCGCTATGCTCTGCGCCGTAACGCTTATCCCCGTATTTCTTATTCTTCAGGGCGCGTCGGCAACGTCGGATTCCGCACCGACAACGTTTACAAGCTATTTTGATATGCTCAATCTGATAACGTCTCACCTTGCGGGGCTTGAAACCACTATCCGCTCATCGGGCGACGACGTGCTGCCGAATATTTACTGTTCAATACTGAGCATACTTCTTCTTCCGCTTTATATCGCAAACAGCAAGATACGTATGAAGGAAAAAATCGTATATGTGATTTTAATAATCTTCTTCGTATTCAGCTTTAACAACAACTGGTTTAACTTCGTATGGCACGCGCTCCATTTCCCGAACGATTTGCCGTACAGGTTCTCCTTTATGTATTCGTTCTTCATCCTTGTAATCGCGTTCAGGGCGTTGAAATACATTAAAGGCGTTGAATACAGGGACGTTGCGTTCACGGGTATGCTCTGGATTTTTGCAGTAATCATAATGCAGAAATATTCAACGAACAAGATGACGGAATACACAATTTATCTTAATATCGCGCTTATCCTCGTCTGGTCCGCGTTCCTGCTCATTCTCAAAAAGGGCAAAATGCAAAAGGCAATTCTTGCGCTTTGCGTATTCTGCGTTGCATTTTGTGAAATCATAGTTGCGGATATGAATTCGTTTTTATTCACGCAGTATGAAAAGGATTACGTAGTTCATTACGACACCTACCGCGAGGCAATCAAAAACGTATACGATAACGACAGCAGCTTTTACCGTATGGAACTGAGTTATCTTGATACGAGAATGGACCCCTGCCTTTACGGATACCGCGGTATGAGCACCTTCTCTTCAATGGCTTACGAGGATTACTCTCAAAATCAGTATTCTCTCGGCAATTCAAGTAACAGAATCAATTCATATACCTATAACACTCAGACGCCGGTTTACAATATGATGTACGCACTGAAATACATTATCAAAACCGACAGCAGCGTTCAGCCTTCGGCGGATTACTATACAAACACTTATATAACCAAGGATAAAAACGCCGAGGTTTACGAAAACGACTATTATCTTCCCGTTGCGTTTAGCGTATCGGAGGACGTGAAGAAATGGGAAGTTGAAGAGGGCAACCCGTTTGAAGCGCAGGAGGATTTCATTGACCGCGCGGCGGGAGTTTCCGACGTATTTATTCCTGCCGAGGTTGCAGGCTTTGACTCCGACGGAGCCTCCACGGACGAGATTACAGAAAACGGAACCTACTATTTTTCAAAGCTTGACGAGGACACAACTTCGGCGTCAATAAACATTGATATTAAAAACGTTAAAGACGGTAACCTTTACGTTTATATTTCCTCTCCCGAAATTGAAAACGTAAACTATTCGTGGGATAACGAAGAGCACACTCATTATCAGAGCATCAACGAGCCGAATATAATCGACCTCGGATATCACAAAAAGGGCGATATTGTAACCGCATCGCTTGAATGCGGCTCAATAGATACAGACAGTTCATTCTTTGATTTTTACGCATACAACGTTGACAAAGAGGTGTTTGACAGCGCTTACGAGCTTCTTGAACAGGGCGCTTTCAACATTGAAAAATTCAGCGATACAAAACTCAGCGGCAAGGTTAACGCGGGATTTGACGGATATCTTTACACGTCAATTCCTTACGATAAAGGCTGGAGCGTCTATATTGACGGAAAGAAAGCGGAAATATTTGAACTTGCCGACTGTCAGCTTGCATGTAAAATCAGCCAGGGCGAACACAGCGTCGTTATGAAATACGAGCCGAGAGGTCTGCACTACGGAGCGGCGATAAGCGCAGCCTCATGGCTCGGTCTCATAGGATATTTCCTTCAGAAAAAGTTTAAAATAGTTAAGAAGAAGGATAATATTGTTGAAACTGTCTAAATTTCGGCTGAAAAAACAGTAAAATATCTAAATCAAAACTTGTCAATTAATGTTTATTTTTTGGAAGTTTTGTTGTAGAATAAAAATATAAACAAGTTTATGACGGAGGAGATTATTATGCCAAGAATTACAGCAAACGAGGTACAGACTATACCTTACGGTCCGCTCGGCATTATCGCCCTTCCCGGCTGTGAGGAACTTGCAGCCAAGATTGACAATTATATTGTCAAGTGGAGAGCAGAGCAGGCTGAAGAACACAAGAACACTATAGCCTTTTACGGTTATCACCGCGATACGTACATGATTAATAAAAACGTCGTACGTTTCGGCTCGGGCGAAGGAAAAGTGGTTATAAACGACTCTATAAGAGGATATGATTTATATATAGTCGCTGACTGCTTTAACTACTCCGTTACATATAATATGTACGGAATGACTGTTCCCAAGTCCCCCGACGACCATTTCGCGGACCTTAAGAGAGTTATTTCGGCAACATCAAGCAAAGCCAAGAGAATTAACGTTATTATGCCTATGCTCTACGAGGGCAGACAGCACAAGCGTAACTCGCGTGAATCGCTTGACTGCGCTATGGCGCTTCAGGAACTCACCTATCTCGGCGTTGAAAACATTATCACAATCGACGCTCATGACAAGAGAGTTCAGAACTCCATTCCTCATAAATCCTTTGAAAACGTAATGCCCGCTTATCAGCAGATTAAAGCAATCGTTTATAAAGTAGATAATCTCCGTGTTGACCCCGACCATCTTCTCATAATCTCCCCCGACGAGGGCGCGCTCCACAGAGCAATATTCTTTGCTACCCAGCTCGGCGTAAACCTTGGTATGTTCTATAAAAGACGCGATTATACAAAAGTTGTTGACGGAAGAAACCCGATAGTTGACCATCAGTACCTCGGCGAAAGCGTTGAAGGCAAGGACATCATTATCGTTGACGATATGATTTCCTCGGGTGATTCTATGCTTGACGTTGCAAGAAAGCTTAAAGAACTCGGCGCGGCAAGAATTATCGTATGCTGCTCCTTCGGTCTTTTCTGCAACGGACTCACGGCGTATATCAGTCCCCCGAACTCCTCTCCCGCGACTGGTATGAAAATGTTGAGCTTTCAAAGTATCTTGCATACTTTATCGACACTATCAATCACGACCTTTCGGTATCTTCTCTTCTCGATTCCTCCGATAAAATCAATACTTTACTCGTTAATAAGGGATTGAAATAAAATGAAAAAGATTAATTTAAAAAGTTTATCAAAAGTTCAGACCGTTATCATTACGGTAATAATCACCGTTTTGGTAGTCGTTCTCATTCCGCTCGGAGTATATTCGGGCGTTAATCACGAGTCCCCCGTAAGGGCTGTCCAGGATGTTTTCACCCCTGATACCGAGCAGATTATAGGCAAGTGGCAGGATGAAGAGGCGATTTTAGGTTATGAATTTTTCGATGACGGAACCTATGATTACCACGTAAGCAGCAAGGTTACAATCACAAAGGATTATAAACTTTCGGGCAACAAGCTTACGCTTATAGAGTACAATACCAACGCAAGCGTAATCTATAAAATCAGCATTCATAACGATACTATGAAAATGACGCTTGTTGAATACAACGGCAAGGAGCCTGATAAGGAAACAAAAACCAACGCCGTTTATTACAAGGTAAAGAACTTCAATCTTAAAACTCCTCTTGACGCCATTGCGCAGTTTGCCGAAGAGGCAAAGACGGAAAACCCCGACAACGGCGATAAAGACGACAAGCAGGAAGACACAACAAAAGCAGAAGAATAACAGTATAACCCCGTCTTAACATAAGGCGGGGTTGTAATATTATCGGGGGTTTTTCATATAAATTACAAAAGGGGTAATTTATATGAACAACGATTTTGAAGCAAGGTGTATAGCCCTCGGTGAGTATATAGTTGAAACAAAATCAACCGTAAGAAAGACTGCCGAAGTTTTTAATATAAGCAAGTCAACCGTACATATTGACGTTACAAAGCGCCTGAGGCAGATTTCGCCCTCGCTTGCTGAGGCGGTAAACGAGGTCTTGCAGGAAAACAAGGCGCAGAGGCATTTAAGAGGCGGAGCGGCTACCAAAGAAAAATATTTTATGCTTAAAAATAATTGATATTTATACACTTTCGTGATAATATATAATAAAGACTCACGGAGGTACGGTTATGTCAATAGGATTCATCGGCTGCGGAAATATGTCAGGCGCCATAATCGACGGGATTATATCCTCGTCGGCTGTCGCTGAAAACGATATTTTTATTTACGATATTTTCGCGCCGGCAGTTGAAAAAATAAGTAATAAATATGCAGTTAATAAATGCAAAAGCGAGAGAGAAATTGTATTAAACAGCGACACGGTTGTTCTCGGCGTTAAGCCCAACGTACTCAGCGACGTACTTAACAGCATTAATTCGGCGCTTGAAGAGAGCGACACGCTTCTTATTTCAATAGCCGCGGGAAAGACTCTTTCGTTTATAAGAAACGCGCTTTCGCACGATAACAGAATTATCCGCGTTATGCCGAACATCAATGCAAAGGTAGGCGAAGCAATCTGCGCTTACACCGCTAACGGTGCCGTAACTCAAAAGGACAAGTCCCTTTGCGAGAGCATCTTTTCCGGAGTGGGACAGGTTATGTATCTTGACGAGAGCAAGTTCCCCATTTTCGGCGTTATAGGCGGCTGCGGCCCCGCGTTTGCATTTATGTTTATTGACGCGCTCGCACGCGCAGGCGTAAAAAACGGTATGGATAAAGATACGGCGCTCACGGTTTCCGCTCAGACGGTTCTCGGCAGCGCTAAGATGATACTTGAAGCGGCACCCGACGAGCATCCCTGGGAATTAATCGACAAGGTATGCTCCCCCGGCGGAACTACGATTGAGGGCGTAATGTCGCTTCAGAAGGACGGCTTTGAAAAGGCCGTACACAACGCAGTTAATAAAGCTGTTGAAAAAGACAGTAAATTATAAAAAGGAGGATACGAAAATGAAGTATGAAATCCAAGGTGGAAATTTCCCCGTACTCATCTGTACACTTGACGCTAATGAGGCTATGATTAGTGAAGGCGGCGGAATGAGCTGGATGAGCCCGAACATGAAGATGGAAACAACTTCTAACGGCGGAATCGGCAAAATGCTCGGCAGAATGTTAACTAAGGAATCTCTTTTCCAGAACGTTTATACTGCACAGGGCGGCGAAGGAACAATCGCATTTGCAAGCTCACTTCCCGGCGAAGTTCTTCCTATCGAAATCGGCGGCGGAAGAGCGCGTTCCTTGCTTCTACAAAGGGAGTTGAGCTTTCAACATTCTTCCAGAAGAAACTCGGCGCAGGCCTCGTAGGCGGCGAAGGTTTCATTATGCAGAAGCTCAGCGGAAACGGTACTGCTTTCGTTGAAATCGACGGTTCTGCAGTTAAGTACAACCTTGCAGCAGGTCAGCAGCTTATTGTTGACACCGGCCACGTTGTTCTTATGGACGCTACATGCCAGATGGACGTTCAGACCGTTAAGGGCGCAAAGAACATCCTTTTCGGCGGCGAAGGTCTCTTCAACACCGTAGTAACCGGCCCCGGCGAAGTTGTTCTTCAGACTATGCCGACTATGAAGCTGGCTCAGTCAATTCAGCCGTACATCGTTACAGCCGCTAAATAAGAATAACAAAAAAAGCAGCATCCCGAAGGATGCTGTTTTTTTATTACCACGGAGTTACCGTTTTATACTTACACCAAGGACCTACTTTAAGGTTTCCGTTATCCGCGTAATAATACTTTCTTGCACGGACGTAGTACTTTTTGCCCGAAGTGAAATTATAGTATCTCACATCGGTTGTATAATACTTCCATGATTGACAGTAGCCGTAACTGCTGAAAGAACTGTTATCGCTTATCTGTACCTGATAATAGCCGTAGTTCTTGAATTTAACATGGAATTCACCGAAATCGGTTCTGCTGATTTTAATCTTAGGAGCAGTGAGCTTCGTTCTTCCGTATTTATATTTAAAATCGGAACAGTATTTCTTTTTCTTAACATATTTATATGTTCTTACGTCGATTCCGACTCCGTCATCATCATACGAAGAATTCTTGGCAATCGTTATACTCGTGCCCTTCTGGCGTTTATACAGGCACCATTTCTTTTTCTTAGTGCTGTATTTATAAATCTCGTATCCGTCAACCTTTGGAGCCTTTGCCCAGGTAAACTTGACTTTACTTGAGGACACCGCCTTTGCTCTTAGTTTTCTTACTTTCTGAGGATAGATTTTAAGTTTGGTTTTAACCGTTCCCCTGTAGTTTCCTTTAAACTTTATCGTAGCCTTATATGTACCGACGTTTTTATGCTTGCCGCTGATTTTCAGCTTATAATACTTTTTCGGCACCTTTACAGTATCAGTATAAGTATAATAACATCCGTCATAATCGTCATAATATGACTTTTTCATCTTTACATATACGGCTGGTTTCTTAGCTTTTCCGCTGTAATGCTGTTTATTAAGGAAACGCGCTTTTTTTACCTTTTTAGGCTTAATCTTGAATTTTTTCTTTACGGTTCCGTAATAATTTCCGCAGCCTTTAACTACTACGGTAGCAGTACCCGCATTCTTATTCTTACTGTAATAGTAATAATAATCATAATCCGGGTCAAGATACTCGCCGTCATACTTTACGGTAACAGAAGGTTCTTTAGCTTCGCCGTTATAAGTATATGTATACTTTGACAGCTTTACGTTGGAAGCTGAAATCTTATATGGACCGTAATCATACTCATCTTCATAATAGTCGTATGCGTAAGCGGTGATACAGCCTGCACACAGAACTGCAATAAGCGTAAGCAGAGCTATTACCACTTTCTTTTTCATTTTACCCCTCCAAAAAATAATATTATATATATTTTTTTATATCCTCAACCTTGTTAAGCTGCTCCCACGGAACGTTCAAATCCTCGCGTCCCATATGGCCGTATGCTGCAACGGCGTTGTAAATAGGACGTCTTAAATCAAGTTCGCGGATTATAGCCGAAGGTCTGAGGTCAAAGACTTTATTTACAATCTCTCCGATTTCCTCGTCGGATTTAATACCGGTACCGAAGGTATCAACAAGAACCGATACGGGCTTTGCAACGCCGATTGCGTAGGCAAGTTCAACCTCGCACTTATCTGCAAGTCCCGCGGCAACGACATTTTTAGCAACCCAGCGGGCAGCGTAAGCGGCGCTGCGGTCAACCTTGGTCGGGTCCTTACCCGAGAAAGCTCCGCCGCCGTGGCGCGCATATCCGCCGTATGTATCAACGATAATCTTACGTCCCGTAAGACCGCTGTCGCCCATGGGACCGCCGATTACGAAGCGTCCCGTCGGATTTACATAAAATACGGTTTCGCCGTCAATTAACTCGGCGGGAATTGTAGTTTTAATTACCTTTTCGATTATATCCTGACGGAGCTGTTCAAGACTCACGTCGGCGCTGTGTTGTGACGAGATAACGACAGCCGTTACCCTGTGCGGCTTGCCGTCGACATATTCAACGGTAACCTGAGATTTTCCGTCGGAATAGAGATAAGGAAGCGTTCCGTTTTCCCTGACCTCGGTAAGTTTTTTTGAAAGCTTATGCGCAAGCGAAATCGGAAGAGGCATTAACTCTTTCGTTTCGTTGCAGGCAAAGCCGAACATCATTCCCTGGTCGCCTGCACCGTTAAGGTTATCGGCATCCTCTTCGTTGTGTTTAAGTTCATAGGACTTATCAACACCCATAGCGATATCGGGAGACTGCTTATCAAGCGCAACCATAACGCCGCAGGTGTTGCCGTTAAAGCCCTTCTTATCGTCGTCGTAGCCGATACCGATAATTGTATCCCTTACGATTTTCTGAATATCAACCTGTGCCTTAGTTGTTATTTCGCCCATAACGAGAACCTGGCCCGTTGTAATTGCTGTTTCGCACGCAACTCGGCTCATCGGGTCCTGCGCTATCATAGCGTCAAGAACCGCGTCTGAAATCTGGTCGCAGATTTTATCGGGATGTCCTTTTGTTACGGACTCACTTGTAAATAAATACCTGGACATATAAAATCACCTCTTTCAAAAAAATAACACATACGGCTTACCGTATGCGTATGAGTCAGCTTTATCTCATCATTCGGTTGCCCGCAGGTATTAGCACCTTACAAAGATTATGCAGGTTGCTGCAGCGTCACTGTGCCTGTTCACTCGACTGCTCTTGATAACTTTTAATTTATAATATACCAAAAATACTTTAAAGTCAATATAATCGTCTAATTGTTAACCGTTTATTTTCATTTATTCAATAAAAACCGAATATTTGTTTATTAATCAAATTTAATCATTATGTACTTGTAATTTGTTTATATTTAGTTTATAATTAAATAGTGTTAATTTATTGCACTGATTAAGGAGGAAAATTTATGGCTAAAAAAACTGTATTTCTGACCGGCGGTACCGGTAACATGGGTTGGGCTGCCGTTCAGGAAATGATTAAGCATCCCAACGAGATTAACCTTAAGATTCTCGCAAGAAAAAGTCCCAAGAACATTAAGCTTCTTGCGGACATTTCTGCTAAGCCCAACGTTAAAATCGTATGGGGCGACCTCACCGATTACGGCTCAATTTTAGAGGGCGTAACGGGTTCCGATTACGTTCTTCACGTAGGCGGTATGGTATCACCCGCTGCTGACTGGAAACCTTACAGAACTCAGAAAACGAATATCGGCGCTGCCGAGAATATCTGTAAAGCTGTTCTCGCTCAGCAGGACCCCGACGCTGTTAAAGTCTGCTACATAGGAACAGTTGCAGAAACCGGCGACAGAAACTATCCTATCCACTGGGGACGTTGCGGCGACCCGATTAAGGTTTCAATCTATGACCACTATGCAGTATCAAAGGTTGTAGCTGAAAGAACTTTCGTTGAAAGCGGAATCAAAAACTGGGTAGTTATGAGACAGTCGGGTATCTTATATCCCAACATTCTTAAGAATATGGACCCGATTATGTTCCACGTACCTATTAACGGCGTACTTGAATGGTGTACGGTTGAGGATTCGGGACGTCTTATGTGCAACCTCGTACTTGAAGACGCGGCAGGAAACCTCGGTCCCGACTTCTGGAATCACTATTACAACATCGGTTCCGGTAAGGAATACAGAATTTCAAACTACGAGTTTGAGCAGCTTCTTCTCGGAACTCTCGGACTTGCAGGCCCCGAAAAGCTCTTCGAACCCAACTGGTTCATTACAAAGAACTTCCACGGACAGTTCTACGCTGACGGCGACAAGCTTGAAGAGTATCTTCACTTCCGTGAGAATCTTCCGATTCAGGAATATTTTGACAGACTTGCAAAGCAGGTTGAGTTCTATTTCAGAATTCCGCGTTATCTTCCCAAGGGAGCAGTTGCAGGCGCGGCTAAGCCGTTTATGAAGGCTCTTGCAAAGACCAAGGACTTCGGTACGCTTGACTGGGTTGCAAAGGTTCATCCTCAGAGAATTACCGCTTACTACGGCTCTATTGAAGATTACAAGGCTATCCCGAAGAAGTGGGAAGACTTTGAAATCCGCAAGTTCGAAAAGGATACGGCTGACGCTGAAAACTATAAGCTTGACCACGGCTACGACGAAAGCAAGCCCGAAAGCGAACTTGATATCACCGACATGCAGCAGGCTGCCAAGTTCAGAGGCGGCGAGTGCCTGAGCAAGAAAATGAAGAAGGGCGACCTCGCTACCAAGCTTAAGTGGAAATGCGGTTACTGCGGAGCTGAATTTGAGGCTTCACCGAACCTTAT
>CAJOER010000093.1 GCA_905233805.1 uncultured Eubacterium sp.
CGGGAAGGAGAGCAACGATAGTTTTGCCCGCGTTTTCGTCCTTCTTTGCAAGCTCGATAGCCGTGTTAAGCGCCGCTCCCGAGGAGATACCTACGCTGATACCCTCTTTCTTTGCGAGGAGCTTTGACGCTTCAAACGCCGCCTCGTTTGACGAGGTAATAATTTCGTCGTAGATTTCTGTATTAAGTACGTCGGGAACGAAGCCCGCGCCGATACCCTGGATTTTATGAGGACCGGGAGTACCCTTTGAAAGTACGGGAGAGGTTTCGGGTTCAACCGCGATAACCTTAACGGCGGCGTTCTTTTCTTTAAGATATTCGCCCGTACCCGTTACGGTTCCGCCCGTGCCTACGCCCGCGATGAAAATATCAACCGCGCCGTCGGTATCCTCCCAGATTTCGGGGCCCGTGGTCGCCTTATGAATAGCGGGGTTAGCGGGGTTAACGAACTGACCGGGGATGAAGCTTCCCTCGGTTTTTGCAGCAAGCTCCTCCGCCTTTGCGATAGCGCCCTTCATACCCTTTGCGCCTTCGGTGAGAACGATTTCGGCGCCGTACGCTTTAAGAATATTTCTTCTTTCAACGCTCATCGTTTCGGGCATTGTGAGGATAATTTTATATCCCTTTGCAGCAGCGATAGCCGCAAGGCCTATGCCTGTATTTCCCGAGGTCGGCTCAATGATAACCGAGCCCTTTTTAAGAATTCCCTTTGCCTCGGCGTCCTCAATCATCGCCTTTGCGATTCTGTCCTTAACGCTTCCCGCGGGATTAAAATATTCAAGTTTAACGAGAACCTTTGCTTTGAGGTTCAGTTCTTTTTCTATATTAGTAACTTCAACAAGCGGTGTATTGCCTATAAGCTCCGCCGCGTTTTTATAAATTTTAGCCATTATTCTGCCTCCTTAAATGCTCTGTCTAAATCAGAAATTATATCGTCAATATGTTCCGTTCCGATTGAAAGACGGATAGTGTTATCGAATATACCCTGTTCGGCAAGCTCTTCCTTTGAAAGCTGCGAGTGAGTAGTCGAAGCCGGATGAATTACAAGACTCTTAACGTCCGCAACGTTTGCGAGAAGCGAAAAGATTTTAAGAGCGTCAATGAACTTCCATGCTTCCTTCTGTCCGCCCTTGATTTCAAAAGTGAAAATCGAAGCGCCGCCGTTCGGGAAATATTTGTTATAAAGTTCGTGGTCGGGATGGTCGGGAAGTGAGGGGTGGTTTACCTTCTCAACCTGAGGGTGATTACTCAGGTATTCAACGACCTTTTTAGTGTTCTCGGCGTGTCTTTCAAGTCTGAGGGAAAGGGTTTCAATTCCCTGAAGAAGAAGGAACGCGTTGAACGGAGAGATTGAAGCGCCCGTATCGCGCAGAAGAATCGCTCTTATATACGTTACGAAAGCCGCGGGGCCTACAACGTCATAGAACGAAACGCCGTGATAACTCGGGTTTGCCTCGGCGATATTCGGATATTTTCCGCTTTCTTTCCAGTTGAACCTGCCCGACTCTACGATAATTCCGCCGAGAGTCGTGCCGTGGCCGCCGAGGAATTTTGTAGCCGAGTGAACGACTATATCCGCGCCGTGCTCAATAGGTCTGATAAGATACGGGGTTCCGAAGGTGTTATCTACAACTACGGGAAGTCCGTACTTATGCGCAAGCGCTGAAATCGCGTCAATATCGGGGATATCGCTGTTGGGGTTGCCGAGAGTTTCAAGATAAATCGCTCTCGTGTTATCCTTGATTGCGCCTTCAACCTCCTCTATATTATGCGCGTCAACGAAGGTTGTGTCAATACCGTATTGCGGAAGAGTGTGGGAAAGCAGGTTATAGCTTCCGCCGTAGATAGTCTTCTGCGCTACGATATGGCCGCCGTTTGCCGCAAGAGCCTCGATAGTATAAGTTATTGCCGCAGCTCCGCTCGCTACCGCAAGCGCCGCGCTTCCGCCCTCAAGAGCCGCAACTCTTTTTTCGAGTACGTCCTGCGTTGTGTTTGTAAGTCTTCCGTAGATATTGCCTGCATCGGCAAGGCCGAAACGGGCGGCAGCGTGCTCGCTGTTATGAAATACGTATGACGTAGTCTGATATATGGGGACCGCTCTTGAATCGGTTGCGGGGTCCGCCTGCTCCTGACCCACGTGTAGCTGAAGGGTTTCAAATTTATAATTACTCATTATTTTCTCCTTTATTATAGTAATCGTCGAGTGCTTTTTTTATTGCCTCTTCGGCAAGCACCGAACAGTGGATTTTATGCTGCGGGAGTCCGTCAAGCGCCTCGGCAACGGCTTTATTTGTAAGCTCCATCGCCTCGCTTACGGGCTTTCCTTTGATTAATTCCGTAGCCATTGAGCTTGATGCAATCGCGCTCGCACAGCCGAAGGTTTCAAACTTTACGTCGACAATAATGTCATTTTCTATTTTAAGATACATTTTCATTATATCGCCGCACTTCGTGTTGCCTACTTCACCGACGGCATTCGCATCTTCAAGTACGCCGACATTTCTCGGGTTAAGAAAATGGTCCATTACCTTTTCGCTGTATAAAGCCATATTGATACCTCCTTTTACGGTAAAATATATTCTCTTTTCCCTTCCGTCAAATCACGCCAGACGGGAGAAAAGCTTCTTAAATGTGAAACAACCTCTTTTACGTTTTTAATAATATAATCGGCTTCTTCAAAGGTTATATCATCGCCTATGCTTAAACGAAGCGAGCCGTGAGCGACGTCGTGCACTCTTCCGATTGAAAGAAGGACGTGGCTCGGGTCAAGCGCTCCCGAGGTACAGGCGCTGCCTGACGAAGCGCTGATTCCTGCCTGGTCAAGCAGGATGAGGATTGACTCCCCTTCGATTCCCTCAAAGCTGAAATTGATATTGCCCGAAAGGCGGCTTTTTCCGTCGCCGTTAAGAGCACTGTGAGGAATTTCGGATAAACCTTTTATAATATAATCTCTTACCTGAGTTTTATGCTGATTACTCTTTTCCATTCCGGCAACCGCCTCTTTAAGCGCAGTTGCCATAGACATTATGCCGGGAACGTTCTCCGTACCCGCTCTCTTGCCTCTTTCCTGCGCTCCGCCCTCAATAAGGCTTGTAAGCGGGATACCCTTTTTTACGTAGAGGAAGCCCGTGCCCTTGGGGCCGTGGAACTTATGAGCCGAGGCTGAAAGCATATCTATATTCATTTCTTTAACGTCAATGGGAAGGTGTCCTACCGCCTGAACGGCGTCGGTGTGAAAAAATACGCCGTGCTTTTTGCAGATACTTCCTATTTCGCTAATCGGCTGAATTGTTCCTATCTCGTTATTAGCAGTCATTACCGTTACAAGACAGGTGTCCTCGCGGATTGCCTCTTCAAGCTCAAAGGGAATAACTATGCCGTTTTCATGTATGGGAAGAAGAGTTACTTCAAAGCCCTGCTTTTCAAGCTTATTCAGAGTATGAAGAATTGCATGATGCTCAAACGCTGAAGAGATTATATGCATCCTGCCCTTTTTCTTACCTATCTCCGCAGCCGAAAGGAGCGCCTGATTATCCGCTTCGCTTCCGCCCGAGGTAAAGGTTATTTCACGTGGTTCGGCGTTAATAATCTCCGAGATACAACATCGTGAATCCTCAATTTTGTCCTTGGCGAGCTGACCGATTGAATAAAGGCTTGAAGGGTTTCCGTAAAACTCGTTCATACACATTACCATCGTGTCGATTGCCGCTTTGCTCATCTTGGTTGTAGCGGCGTTATCTGCATAGATTTTCAAGGCTTTTCTCCTTTCTTTTTATTGTGTTCATTATAACGCCATTTACCTACTATGTCAATAGGTAATTAAAATTTGTGTTGATTTACCCATTTACCCTGTGGTATAATAGGTAAAAACTGTGGAAGGAGCACAAAAAATGGTATCAACAAAAGGAAGATACGCTCTCAGAGTTATGATAGACCTTGCAAAGCAGCACAGCGACGGATATATCCCCCTTAAAGAAATTGCCGAGCGTCAGGGCATCTCAAAAAAATATCTTGAAATTATAGTAAAGGAGCTTGTAGGCGCAAAGCTTTTAAAGGGCGTCAGCGGCAAGGGCGGCGGATATATGCTCTCCCGCAAGCCCGAGGAATACTCCGTCGGCGAAATACTTGAAGTAACCGAGGGCACCCTCGCAATAGTCGCCTGCCTCAGTAAGGACGCGGAAAAATGCCCGAGGGCAGAAAAATGCGAAACGCTTCCGATGTGGAGCGAATACAATCAGATGATACACGATTATTTTTACTCAAAAAAGCTAAGCGATTTATTATAAAAAAAGCGGTCTGTTAAGACCGCTTTTTATTATTCTTTTTTGTTACGTAAATATGCGCTATGGCAAACACTGCGGCAAATCCGACGAGCAGCCAGTGCCGAAGGAGTATTCCGCTGAGAAGAAATACGCACGAGGGAATTACGGCAAGGGCGAGCGCAAGCTCTGCGCTTTTCTTTTTGAAGTAGATAATATATACAATATAGTAAGCGACAATAAGCACGCCGTTACCTATCATATATATAAGCATATTAGTTACACTCGGTCGAGCACGTTCAGAAGCTTATTTTCACAAAGGTTCTTTTCGCCTTTATTTTTTACTGCGTAAATTATATTCGGTATAAGCAGAAGAACAACTATTGCCGCGCCGAATACGTTGAGCCATCCGAATTTCATTTGATTTCTCCGTTAAAGGTCAAGAAAGTCTTTCCGGTAATCCACGCCGAACGCTTCGGCAAGCGCTTTCAAATCCTTATCTTCAATCGTGTTGACCGCCGGAAGATGAGCCGTGAGCATATACATTTTAGCCGCCTTTTCAACGGTTTCTATTAAGCCGAAGGTTTCGTCAAGGTCTTTGCCCGCGCCGTAAATTCCGTGAAGGGTCCATACTACGAGGCGGTACTGCTTCATCTTTTCAGCCGTCGCTATGCCTATATCGTTAGTTCCGCAGACCATCCACGGCAGCATACCTACGCCGTCGGGGAATACGACTATGCTTTCGGTCATCTGCTTCCAGAGTATGCGTGTGAGCTTTCTCTCGTCAACCTCGCACACCTGCGTCATAGCGAGGGTATAATCGGGATGACAGTGCATAACGACTCTGTTTTCGGGGTTAATGGCAAGTCTTACGGTGTGGCTCATAAGATGAGCGGGCAGCTCGCTTGTAAACTTACCGCCGTCGGAATACCCCCAGAGAAGTTCGGCGGTCGTGCCGTCCTCAGCAATACGGATAATTCCGAGATTGTTCTCGGGGTCTTTTGCTACGTTTTTAAAATACTTGCCCGTACCGGTAACTATGAATATTTTGCCGATAAGCTCCTTTGCATCAAAGCCCGTCGGAATAGTTCTTATAACGTCGTTTATATCGAGGTACTCTCCCACCTCTTTTTCATCGAGCATAACGCTGATATTACCGCCGTTGCGCTCGTCCCAGCCGAGGCAATACATATTAGCCGTAACCTCGCACATTTCCTTTATAAAGGGAGCTTCAAAAATATTTTTCATCTTTTGCTGAGCACCTCTCTTTCATAGCGTTCAACCTCGCCGAACCACTCGCCGTCGGCAGGCGCGCCGCAGACTCTGCAATACTCGTTCCATACC
>CAJOER010000094.1:0-7965 GCA_905233805.1 uncultured Eubacterium sp.
CCGCGGATATTACTACGATTACGATATGCCGAGCTATTACCTTCAGTCAAGGTATTACCGTCAGCAGTGGGGACGCTTCCTCAACGCAGATTTACCCGAAATAGCAGGGATTTTCAAAGACGAAATAAATGGCTTGAACCTGTTCTCGTACTGCTATAATGACCCTGTGAATTACTATGATTATGATGGCTATTCTTCGTTTTTATTAAATAGTAGTACATCATTTATGAATATTATTAATAAGTTTTTTAATAATGTTAGCAAAACACTTTACAATATTTTTATCTTTTGGGATAACACAAATAAATCTTCTTCGTATATTTATTTAAATCCCCTTTTGAAAAAAGGTGGTAATAAAGGTAAAAAAACAAAAAATCCTAATAAAAGGAAGGGCAGTGAAGGGCGTCAACACAATGGAGGAAGAGAACGAAATGTTGGTCATGAAAATGGGGAAGAGCATTCTAGAAAACCAAAGGGGAATAAAGGTGCAAGACAGTCGCCATTGTTTATAATACTTATAATTATACTTTTTATTATTATTGTTGACGATGCTTCTGGAATAGGTGGCATTGATGATGTGTTAATACCAGAAATACTTATTGGATTAGCTTATGCATAGTTTTAAGGAGAAAATGTTGGAACAGCTATATTATAACAAAATTGAAAAAATTGGTTATGTAAGTATAAAATTAGTATTTAGATTTAATGACGTAGAAATCAGCAGTATTGATAATGGCGTTCCTCACTTAATAGAACATATGTTGTTTAGGCATCTCGGTAACAAAAGAATTGAAGAGCTTAACGAATTATTCGCGCGAATGGGTACGGAGATATATGCAAAAACAACTTATGAATATATTAGTATTGAATTTAGTATTGCTAACGAGAATTTTGATTATGCATTAGAATATATTTCTTTGCTGTTTTCTAATCAAAACTGGAGCATTGAAGAACTCTGTGATGAAAAAGCAGTTGTTTTTATGGAAAAAGAAATTAAAACTGGCTGTGCTTCAAAACGGATAAAACGACTATATGACAATGTAATACTTAATAAAAGGATAATCGGTACGGCTACTGCCATTAAAAAAATAACTTTAAAAAAAATCTATGATTATTACAACGACATAATTAACAGAGACAATGCCCTTTGTTTTATAAGCGGGGATTATACAGATTGTCAAGTTAAATCTTTAGAAAGCATTATCAAATCTGACGCTTTTATTGAGTCCAGAAGCAATATTAACTTACTTCCTGATTCTTTGTGCAAGAGAAAAGTTCATAAATACTTTGAATACGTAAATGATGATATTTCTAGTTTCTATATTCATTTTGATATAGAACGCAAAAATCTTGCAGAAGCAAAATTTATTCATTGGTACTTATCGGGATATACGTCGCCGCTCTCTTATGAATTGGTAGATAAAAAAGCATTTTCGTATGAGTTGATTTCGGAAATAGATGAGTGGAGGGAATTCAGCGAATTAATATTTGTGATTGATGTGAAATATGATAATTTGTGTGCAGCCGTTTTCTCGTTTTCTGAAAAATTTAAAGAAATTATAGCAAACTTTAATGAAGAAGAATACTTAAAAACCGTGAATTATATTAAGTTAGCTAAATTAAAAGAAAAAAACAATCCAGAAAAAATAAATGATAATGAGTTTGAATCATTATACAGAAACCTGCCCAAATCAATTCCTGCTTATGAAGAAATAAAAGAAGCATTTAAAAGAATTTTTAGATTTAACAATTATTCTTGTTATTGTTATTATTCATGTAATAGAAGCGAATTAAATGATGCTTTAAATAATCTAGAAGAGAAGTTATTTAAGTGAAATGAAAAAGAGAACTGAGATAGTTCCTTCTGCAAACTAAAAGCGCAGCTACGACTGCGCTTTTTCTTGTCTTGCTGAACAAATAGTAAAGTGAAAAAACGACGTTTTTTGTGATTTTTTTAGATAATACATCTTGTGCCTTGACAGTTTAATACCCGTTATTATATACTAAATACTGTATTTCCACGGCGAATACTAAATAGGGGGAGAATTATGGCAGGAATAAACAATAAATGGATGAGAGCCGCCGTACCCGCGCTCTTAATCCACTGCTCAATAGGTACGGTTTACTGCTGGTCAACCTTTAAAGAGGCGATTGCCGAAAAAATCGGTATGTCCGCCTTTGCGGTCGGCTGGGCGTTTTCGCTGGCAATCTTTTTCCTCGGTATGAGCGCGGCGTTTGCGGGCAAGATGGTAGAAAAGGATATTAAAAAATCCTCGCTTTTATCCTGCATATGCTTTACTACGGGTATGCTCGGCACGGGACTTTTTATTCAGTTCACTACGGGGATAGTCGCTCTTATCGGTATCTTTATCTGCTACGGCTGTATTATGGGTATCGGGCTCGGAGTCGGTTACCTCACTCCCGTAAAAACGCTTATGCTCTGGTTCTCCGAGCAGAAAGGGCTTGCAACCGGAATTTCCATTATGGGCTTCGGTCTTGCCAAGGCGATTGCAACCCCGATAATGGAGGCAATTCAGAAAACCCTCGGAATATCAATGATGTTCTATATTTTAGGCGGCGTTTATTTCGTAATGATGATGCTCGGCCATTTCCTTATCAAGAAGCCCGACGGCTGGGTAGAGCCGGGCGAAAAGGGCGAAAAGTTCCGCTTTACCGAGATGTTCAAAAACAGAATATTCCTCGGAATATGGCTTATGTTCTTTATCAATATCCACTGCGGTCTTGCGCTTATTACATACGAAAAGCAGATTGTTAAGGTTGCCTTTGCGGCGGCAGCCATGACGAGCATTATTCCTTCCGTTACTGCGGCGTTTAACGCCCTCGGACGTATCGGTTACTCAACAATTTCGGATAAAATGAAGGACAGGAATACTGTCTATAAAATTATATTCACAAGCTGTATTGCAATAACCGCGGCGGCGCTTATCCCGTTTGCTATTTCCAACGGTCAGAAGCACGTCGTTTACGGTGCAATCGTAGTTCTTCTTCTCGTTATCGTAAACCTCGGCTACGGCGGCGGCTTCTCAACTCTCCCCGCGCTTCTTTCCTCCCGCTTCGGTATGGAAAAAATCAGTAAAATCCACGGCCTTTCGCTTTCGGCGTGGGCGGTTGCGGGACTTACGGGCAACAATATGAGCGCGATTATCTTAAAGCACACGGGGGAGAGATATGACTATATTCTCTTCGCAACCCTCGCGCTTTACGCCGCAGCTCTCGTAATCTGTATTACGATGGTAAAACCGAAGAAAAACGCTTGATTTTATCTATTTTCCGTCCCGTATTTTGTACGGGGCGGATTTTTTATGAAAAAATGAAAATTAACTATTGAAATTTACTTTCCTATAATGTATATTAAATAATATATAAATTTATCATATGTGATTTATTTTAAACGAAAACGAGCAAAGCTCAGATTAAAGCACGACGGAGATGTGTATGGAAAGAATCACAAGCAGAGCAAATCAACTTGTTAAGGACACCAAAAAGCTTATGACCTCTTCAAGAGAAAGAAGAGAGAAATCTCTGTTCGTTCTCGAGGGAGCACGGCTTTGTTTTGATGTCCTTAATTCTGTTTATGAAGTTAAATACCTGCTCATTACCGAAAATGCGTATGATAAATATAAAGAAAGCGCAGATGAATTAATCGCCTGTGCCGAAAGCGCGTATCTTATAAGCGAAGATATTGCCGCAAAGATCGGGGAAACCGAAAATACGCAGGGCGTATTCGCGGTTTGTAAAATGAAAAAAGAAAGTGCCGAACCTGATGATAAAATGCTCGCGCTTGACTGCGTGCGCGACCCGGCAAATATCGGCGCAATATTCAGAACAGCCGAAGCGCTCGGAATAAAGACGGTTATAGTTTATGACTGCTGCGATTTATATAATCCTAAAACTCTGCGCGCCTCAATGGGCGGCGTGCTGAGAATCAGCGTTATTGAAAGCGAGGACCTTGAAAAAACGCTGACCTCGCTTAAAGGCGATTATAAAATCTATTCAACCGTTCCCGATGAAAATGCAAAAAGCATTACCGCGGTTGATTTCAGTGATAAAGCAGTCTGCGTTATAGGTAACGAGGCAAACGGCGTTGAAGATAATATCAAGAATATTTCCGACGCGCTTATAACTATTCCTATGAAAGGTAACGCCGAAAGTCTTAACGCGGGCGTTGCCGCCGCAATTACTATGTGGGAGATGCTCAGATAAATGACGGACAAAAGATACTGGATTTGGCTTCAGCTCTGTCTCGGTCAGGGCGCTCACTTCCTTCCGATTATTGAAGAGTACGGCTCCGTCGGCAGACTGTATTCCGCCGACATAATCGACTGGAAAATGAGCCCGTCTCTCACGGCTAAGCAGGTTGACGCGCTTGCAATGCACGTTCTCAAAGAGGCGGAAAGAATTATAGAAATCTGTGATGAAAACAATTACGATATAATAACGTTTGAAGATGAGGCTTATCCGAAAAAGCTTCGGGATATCACCAACCCGCAATAGGCATAGTCGGAACGCGTAAAGCTTCAACCTACGGATTAAAGGCAGCCGAGATTATGAGTCGCGGTATGGCTGAATGCGGCGCGATTATTATTAGCGGCGGAGCGCTCGGGGTTGACTCCGCTTCCCATAAGGGAGCGATTAAAGCCGGCGCAAAAACTTATGCGATACTCGGCAACGGTTTCGGTGCGGATTATCTTAAATCAAATGAAAAACTAAGAAATGAGATTAAATCAATGGGCGGAGCGCTTATCAGCGAATACCCGCCTATGACTGCGGCGTCAAAGTTCACCTTCCCGATGCGCAACAGGATTATCAGCGCGCTCTCGGACGGCCTGCTCGTAATCGAAGCAGGGGAAAAGAGCGGTTCGCTTATAACGGCAGGTCACGCCGCC
Source organism: uncultured Eubacterium sp. (assembly GCA_905233805.1). Lineage (GTDB taxonomy): Bacteria > Bacillota > Clostridia > Oscillospirales > Acutalibacteraceae > Eubacterium_R. Next base: position 4,908 of record CAJOER010000094.1, read on the forward strand.
GAGCAGGGACGCGACGTTTTCGCAATCCCCGCGTCAATTTTTGACAGGAACTTTCAGGGCACTAATAAACTGATAGAGGACGGCGCCTTCGTCGCTACCTCGCCGTATTCGGTGCTCTCGCATTATTCGGAAAAATACAGGTCGCTCGACTTATCAAAGGCAAAAACTCCGTACGAGCTTGTAACCTCCGTGAAAAACGGAGCCAACGCCGAGGAAAAGCCTCAGGTAAGCTTTGACGCCATTATGCAGGACAGGAAAGAGCGCGTAAGAATTCAAAACGAAACGCTGTCCCTTGACGGCGAGGAAAAAACGGTATTCGATACCCTCGGCGAAAGCTTTACGGGTATTGACGATATAATAAGAGAAACAATGCTTGAAATGAAGGGGCTGATTGAAACCGCTTCGGGCAAGCGATACAGAAAGAAATAACCGAAAGGATAAAATACAGAATGTCAAAATTAGTAATCGTAGAGTCGCCTGCAAAGGCAAAAAACATTAAAGGCTATCTCGGCAAAGGATATGAGGTTATCGCCTCTATGGGACACGTCCGCGATTTACCCGCGGCAAGACTTTCCGTAGACGTTGAAAATGACTTTGAGCCGAAGTATGCAATTATCAAAGGAAAGGAAAACTTCGTCGAGGATTTAAAGAAGAAGGCTCACAAGGCGGATTATGTCTACCTCGCAACCGACCCCGACCGTGAGGGAGAGGCAATTTCATGGCACCTTGCAAGCATTCTTGACCTTGATTTAAAGGATAAAAACAGGGTTACCTTTAACGAGATTACAAAGTCGGGCGTCAGCCGCGGTATGGCTGACCCGAGAGAGATAGATATAGACCTCGTTAACGCTCAGCAGGCAAGACGTATTCTTGACCGTCTTATCGGCTATAAGCTTTCGCCCTTCGTATCTCAGAAGATAAGAAGAGGCCTTTCCGCAGGACGCGTTCAGTCCGTCGCTCTCCGTCTTGTTGTTGACAGAGAAAACGAAATCAGGGCGTTCGTTCCCGAGGAATACTGGTCAATCGACGCAAAGCTCAATAACCCTCCCGATAAGAAGAGTTTTGAAGCGGTCCTTGTAGCAGACCCCGAGGGCAATAACTTAAAGCCCGATAAAAAAGAACTCAAAACCAAGGAAGACAGCGATTATATCCTCAAAAAGCTCGAAGGAGCCGAGTACGTTGTCAAATCCGTTAAAAAGGGCACGAGGAAGAAAAGCCCGACTCCGCCCTTCATTACATCAACCCTTCAGCAGGAAGCCTCGCGCCGTCTTTCCTTCCAGGCAAGAAGAACTATGAAAGCCGCGCAGGAGCTTTACGAGGGCGTTGACGTCAAGGGTATGGGAACCGTCGGTCTTATTACCTATATGAGAACCGACTCTCTCAGAATTTCCGAGGAGGCGCGCGCCGCAGGTAACGCTTATATCAGAGAAGCGTACGGCGAAAAATATCTCCCCTCAAAGCCGAGAAATTTCCGTACAAAGGGTAACGCTCAGGACGGCCACGAGGCAATTAGACCCTCAATGCCTCACGTTACTCCCGACATGGTTAAGGATTCTGTTTCTACCGACCAGTATAAGCTTTATAAGCTCATCTGGGAGCGTTTTATCGCTTCGCTTATGGAATCGTGCATCCAGGAAACTTTAAAGGTCGAAATCGACGCTAACGGCTATATCTTCAATGCGACGGGCTATTCCGTCAGATTTGACGGCTTTACCGCGCTTTATGAAGAAAAGACCGACGACAATACAAAGAACGCCTCTGAGGCTCCGCTGCCCCCGATGAAAGAGGGCGACGTGCTCCATCTTAAATCCCTCACCGGCAATCAGCATTTCACTCAGCCGCCCTCACGCTATACAGAAGCGTCGCTTATCAAAGCGCTTGAGGAAAACGGCGTCGGAAGACCGTCAACTTACGTTACGATTACTACTACAATTCTTTCAAAGGAATACGTTGTCCGCGAGGGCAAGCAGTTCGTGCCGACCGAACTCGGCGAGGCTGTAACCAAGCTCCTTAAAGAAACGCTTCCGAATATAGTTAATGTTAAATACACCTCCAAAATGGAGGACGACCTCGATAAAATCGACTCAGGTGAAAAAGACTATATCGATATGATTCGCCTTTACTATGACGATTTCGAGGCTCCGCTTGAAAAGGCGAAGAAGGATATGCAGGGCGTTAAGATTAAACTCAAAGAGGAAGAAACCGATATCACCTGCGACAAGTGCGGAAGAAAAATGGTCGTTAAAGTCGGCCGTTTCGGCAAGTTCCTTGCCTGCCCGGGCTATCCCGAATGCAAGAACACTAAGCCCCTCGTTCATAAAACGAGCGCTAAGTGTCCCAACTGCGGCGGAGATATTATAGAAAAGAAAACGAGGAAGGGAACCTCCTTCTTCGGATGCTCGAATTATCCCGATTGTAACTTTATGACCTGGGATACTCCGACTGACGAAAAGTGTCCCGAGTGCGGAAAGTCGCTGTTTAAGAAAAAGGGCAACGTGATTTACTGCCCCGATACTGAAAACTGCGGCTTCTCAAAGCAGGGAACAAGAAAAAAATAATTATGAAAAAGTTTACGGTAGTCGGCGCAGGACTTGCGGGCGTTGAGGCGGCGTGGCAGATAGCCGAAAGCGGCTATGAGGTAACGCTGTGGGAAATGAAACCCGAAAAGATGTCTCCCGCGCATAAAAGTAAATACTTTGCGGAACTCGTCTGCTCCAATTCGCTGAAAGCTTCAAGAATAGAAAGCGCCGCGGGGCTTCTTAAAGAGGAAATGGCGCGCCTCGGCTCGCTTACCGTCCCCGTAGCAAGAAGCTGTAGCGTACCCGCAGGGGGAGCCCTTGCCGTTGACAGAGATGTATTCTCAAAAACCGTTACCGAAAAAATACTCGCTCATCCGAATATTACCGTAAAGTACGGCGAGTTTGAAAAAATCGACGAAAACGGCGACGGAATAATTATTATCGCAACCGGACCGCTTACCGACGGAAAACTCAGCGGTGAAATAGGCAGACTATGCGGCGAATATCTTTCGTTTTACGACGCCGCCGCCCCTATAGTA
>CAJOER010000094.1:8106-11196 GCA_905233805.1 uncultured Eubacterium sp.
AAAAGAGGCCTTGATGCACCGCGTTTCGGCCCTATGAAACCCGTCGGACTCGTAGACCCGAAAACGGGACACAGACCGTGGGCTTGTGTTCAGCTGAGAAACGAGAATTCAAAAGGCACTATGTTCAATCTTGTCGGATTTCAGACGAATTTAAAATTCGGTGAGCAGAAAAGAGTCTTTTCAATGATTAAAGGGCTTGAAAATGCCGAGTTCGTCCGCTACGGAGTAATGCACAGGAATTCCTTTATCAACTCTCCGAAACTGCTGAGCGCCGATTACAGTATGCGAAAGTATCCGAATATCTTTTTCGCAGGCCAGCTCACGGGAGTTGAGGGATACATGGAATCCGCCTCCTCGGGTATGCTCGCCGGTATAAATGCAGTGAAAAGAGCAAAAGGGGAAGAACCCTTAATTCTGTCGGAATATACAATGCTCGGCGCGCTTAGCAGATATATCAGCGACGAAAGCGTAAAGGACTTTCAGCCCATGGGAGCGAATTTAGGAATTCTCCCTCCAATTGAACCGAAAATAAGAGATAAAAAGGAGCGTTACGCGGCGCTTGCAAAAAGAGCGCTCGATAACCTTAAAAAAGTATAGTTATGGCTAATCTCAACGATTTTGAAAAGACAATTAAATATACTTTTAAAGATAAAACGCTTTTAACCGAGGCGCTTACTCACTCGAGCTATGCTCACGAGAGCGCTAATAAAAAGAGAAAGCACAACGAGCGTATGGAATTTTTAGGCGACGCCGTACTCTCGTTTATTTCTGCGGAGTATCTTTATAATAAATATCCAGTTCTTCCCGAGGGCGAGCTTACCAAACTGCGCTCCTCGCTCGTGTGTACGGAATCGCTTTCGCAATTCGCTTCAATGATTAACCTTTCGGATTATCTTATAGTAGGCAAGGGCGCGGCTATGACGGGGATAGAAAAGAACCCCGCCGTGTGCGAGGACGCGTTTGAAGCGCTTATCGCCGCGATTTATCTTGACGGCGGGATTGATAAGGCAAAAGAATTCGTAATTCCGTTTTTGGAGCTCGATTTAAGAAAAAGCGAGCCGAACTTCAAGGATTATAAATCACAGTTTCAGATTATCGCTCAGCAGAATCCCGACGAAGTATTTCAGTATAAACTTGTTGACGAATACGGCCCCGACCACGATAAGCATTACGTAGTTAATCTTTATCTGAATTCAAATCTTGTAGGTCACGGCGTAGCGTCAAGCAAGAAGGGCGCGGAGCAGGAGGCTGCCCGCGAGGCACTTGAACTTATGGGAGTTGAAATATGAAAAAGGGGAATATAAGTATATTCGTACCCTTTAACGGCTGCCCTCAGAAATGCTCGTTTTGTAATCAGAATACGATTACGGGCGTGCAGACTCAGCCCACACCCGACGACGTTAAATCCGCAGTCGAAACTGCGCTGAAACGCAGGGGATACGAATACGAAATTGCCTTTTTCGGCGGTTCGTTTACCGCGATAGACAGGGAATATATGCTCTCTTTACTCGATACCGCCTTTGAATATGTAAAAGACGGGCGCTTAAAAGGTATAAGAATATCAACCCGTCCCGACTGTATTGACCGTGAAATACTTGAACTCCTGAAAGCGCGCGGAGTTACCTCAATAGAACTCGGAGCGCAGAGTATGGACGACGAGGTTTTAAAAGCGAATATGAGAGGGCATACCGCAGAAGACGTTGTAAACGCCTCAAAGCTCATTAAGGAATACGGCTTTGAACTCGGACTTCAGATGATGACGGGACTTTATCTCGACACTGACGAAAAGACAGTCAGCACAGCCGAAAAACTTATAGAACTTAAACCCGCAACGGTAAGAATTTACCCGACGGTAGTCCTTAAAGGCACCTACCTTGCGGAACTGTATGAAAAAGAAATCTATAAACCTCAGAATGTTGACGACGCGGCTGAGCTTTGCACAAAGCTGATACCGATGTTTGAAAACGCGGGTATTAAAATAATCCGCCTCGGGCTTCATTCAAGCGAGGATATAAAGAAAAATATGGTTGCAGGAGCCTTTCATCCTGCATTCGGGGAGATAGTACAGTCGCGCTTTATGCTTAACCGCGTACTGAAACACCCGCCCGGAAGCTATGAGATATTCGTAAATCCGAAAACCGTCTCAAAGCTCAAAGGGAACCAGAAAAGGAACGTATACTTCCTTATGGAGGAAGGTTACAATATAAAATTCACCGTTACCGATAAGGTTGCGGAAAACGACTTGAAAATAGTGAGAAGATAATTATGCTGCTTAGAACACTTGAAATGCAGGGATTCAAATCTTTCCCTGACAAAACAGAATTAAATTTCGGAAAGGGCATTACCGCCGTCGTAGGACCTAACGGCTCGGGCAAGAGTAATATCTCAGACGCAGTGCGCTGGGTACTCGGCGAAACGAGTATGAAGTCGCTGCGCGGTTCAAAGACTGAGGACGTCATTTTCGGCGGCACGTCGAGCCGTAAACCGCTCGGCTTTGCTCAGGTTGTGCTTACCCTTGACAACTCCGACGGCACGCTTCGCGAAAAGGGCGAGGTCGTTACCGTTTCGCGCCGTTATTACCGTTCTGGCGAGAGCGAGTATAAAATCGACGGCGAGCAGGTACGCCGTAAGGATATCCATGAGCTGTTTATGGATACGGGACTCGGCGCCGACGGTTACTCAATGGTCGGTCAGGGAAAAATCGACTCGATTATTTCCGCTAAAAATGAAGACCGCCGCGAGCTTTTTGAAGAGGCGGCGGGTATCTCGCGTTTCCGTCATAAAAGACGCGACGCGGAAAGAAGACTCGAGCAGGCGCAGGAAAACCTTGTAAGACTGCTTGACATTCTCGGCGAGCTTGAAGGACGTGTCGGTCCTCTTAAAAAGCAGAGCGAAAAGGCACAGGTTTTCTTAGAACTTGCCGAAGAGAAAAAGACTCTTGAAATCGGCGTATGGCTTCAGAAAATCAACCGCTTCACCTCGGACTTACGCGAGCAGGAGCATAAGTTTGAAGCCGCTGACGCATCTTACGAAATATGTGAAAACGAAATTGAGCAGCTTGAAAACGAAATTGCCGAGGTAACTCAGAGC
>CAJOER010000095.1 GCA_905233805.1 uncultured Eubacterium sp.
AAACAACGATGCGATGATGTTCGTCACGGCTTTTGTGGGTATGCTTGAGTTATCGACGGGCAGATTCGGTTATGTAAACGCGGGGCATAATCCTCCCCTCGTTTATAGGGCAAAGGAAAACAAGTTTGAATATATTCATGTGGAGCGAAATTTTGTTATGGGCGGTATGGATGAGTTGGATTTCAAAGGGCAAGAAATGACGCTGTCGCCCGGCGATAAACTGTTCTTATACACCGACGGAATTCCCGAGGCAACCGACGTGAATAATAAAATGTTCGGTATGGAAAGAACAGTTGCCGCGTTAAACGAAAATAAAGAAAAACCGTTAAAGGACGTGCTTGAAGGAGTAAAAGAGAGGGCTAACGAATTTGTTAACGGCGCACCTCAGTTTGATGATATGACTATGCTTTGTATTGAACTTTCAAAAAAGAACGATACTCGTACTCTCAAAGTTGACGCAACCGCGGAAAATCTTGGAAAAGTTACGGAATTCGTTGACGATATTCTTGAAGAAAACGGCTGTTCTTTCAAGGAGCAGACAAAGATTGATTTGTCCCTTGAAGAGATGTTTATAAATATTGCAAACTACGCCTATCCCGATAAAACGGGCGAGGCTGAGGTTTCGGTTACCGCTGAAAACGGGGAGGTTTCAATTACCCTAAAAGACAGCGGCATACCGTATAATCCGCTTGAAAGGGACGACCCCGATATTTCACTTTCCGCCGAGGAAAGGGCAATCGGCGGGCTTGGAATTTTCCTTGTCAAAAAGAATATGGACAGCGTGGAATACGAATATAAAGACGGCTGTAACATATTTACAATGAAAAAGAAAATTTAAAAAAATAATGACCGCTCCGATTGTCCGGGGCGGCCGTTTTTATTAAGTGTATCCTTTTTGTTACCCTTATATATTATAATTCAGATGTAAAATAACTGAATAGTGTGAAATGAGGGCATCACATGAAATTAAAACAGAAGAAGATTATATCGCTGTTATTATCCCTGATACTCGTTATCGGGGCAATTCCGTTTTGTCCGTTTTCGGCGCTTGCATTTTCTCAGGAGGACCTGATTGAATCCATAGCCGAGGGCTACGACATTAAACTGGAAAACGATATATATCCCACAAAGTGCATAGTTATTCCCGCGGGCGCGGACGTAGTTATCGACCTTAACGGTAAGAAACTTGACCGCGGTCTTAAAACCTGTATTGAGGACGGCAGCGTTATCAGGGTAGAGAAGGGCGCAAAACTTAAAATCAAGGATTCAACGGGCTATAACGCAGGTATGATTACTTTCGGCGCGGCTTATAAGGGCGGCGGTATCTATAACTGCGGAACCACAATCCTTGAAGGCGGCACGCTTTGCGATAACCTCGCTCTCAACGATAATACCGGTTTCGGCGGCGCGATATATAACGACACGGGCGCAACCCTCTCCCTCAAGGGCGGCATTATAGAATATAATCGTGCACGCGTCGGCGCAGGCGTTTACAATGCCAAGGGTGCAACCCTCAACGTTCAGGGAGTTAAATACGAAATCTCAAAGGGCGCCGTAAAGTATCAGATTTACGACAACGCTCATATCAGCAATAATAAGGCGAAAGCCGACGGAAGCGGTATCGCAAACTTCGGCGAGATGAACCTGAAGGACGCTCCCGTTATTGAAGAAAACAATGACGACGACGTTTATCTTAAAAACGGTACAAAGATTAATGTAACGGGCGAACTTAAAGGACAGAAAGGCAGTAAAGCTCACGTCGGACTTAAAACGGATTCTAACCGTACCGACTCAGTAACCGAAGGCTACGGAGCTTATAACGGCACGGTAAGGGTTGACGAATACTTTTTTGCCGACGGCGATTCAATGCTCTTAAATAGCAATAATAACGATTCGCTTGAAGCGGCTCTTAAAAACACAACGAACACGGTAGTTCAGGTGTTCAGGGACGGCAAGCTGGAGCGAAGCGAAGAATATGCAAATCCTCAGGACGCATGGAACAAAGCGTATTTTTATGCCGAAGCGAGCAACGGATATAATACGTCTGATATTGCAAAGGTTTTCGGCTTTTTCACAAACGGCAAGCTGCTTCATCTTGATTATGAAGGACTCTGTCAGGTGATTAATAATTATACTTTTGAGGAAAAATGCAGGGTTGATATTACTCTCGGTTCTGACTGGGAGCACGATAGTGAGCTTGTTATAAAAAGCAAGGCTTCAATGATAATCGACCTTAACGGACACTATATTAAAAGAAAGAGAAACTATAAACAAGTCAAAAACGGCGGCGTTTTCTATGTTAGTAAAAACGCCAAGCTGATTATTAAAGACAGCAGACCGAATTCAAAAGGCTATGACGGAATCAGGGGCGGCGTAATTACCGGCGGCGCAAGCGAAAACACCGGCGGCGCAATCCATATGGCGGATGATACAATAGTTGATATTGAAGGCGGTACGATTTATGAATGTACTACCTGTGAGCACGGCGGAGCAATCAATATGTCCGACGGTTCGGCAATTACACGGTTCTTTACAGATGTCGGATATGCAGGTCGTACGCTTATTATGCAAAACTGCCGCATCTGGTTCTGCCAGACGGTTGACAGTCTTGATTACTGCAACGGCGGCGGACTTTACGTTGACGACAATACCAACGTTTATCTCAATAACGTAACTATTCAGGATTGCTACAGTGAAGACAGCGGCGGTGGTATTTTCCTTGATAACGATAACTGCACAAATATTCATATGGAAAACTGCAAACTGATAGGCAACACCTGCCGCGACAACGGCGGCGCAATCTGCGTAAGAGGTTCCGACGACGCGAGCTATGAAACTATCGGCGCATATAACTGCACCTTTATAGGCAATAAGGCTGAAGAGAGCGGCGGCGCGGTATTCGTTGACGGCCGCGGAAAAGAAGAAGCAACTCATTTTGCAAACTGCGTATTTAAGAATAACGAAACGGGCGACGACGGCGCTGCAATTTACTGCAACGCGGACAACGTAGTAATTGACGGCTGTACGATTACGGAAAACACTGCCAAGGATAAGGGCGCCGTATACTGCGACAGCTACTACGACGTTAACGTTCAGGGTCTTTTGACTGTAAGGGATAACCAAGCGGGCGACAGTAATAATCAGAATTTCGTCCTTCAGGATGGAGTCGCTTCCACGGCTTACGTTTACAGCGGCGGACTTTACGAGGGCTCTTATATCAGCATTTCCTCAACCTCAGGCGGAAAGACAATGATTTCCAAGGAAATGTCTAAATATCAGTCGCAGTATTTCCACCCCGAAGAGGGCGAAATTGACTATGAGCATACGAAGGACGTTGACGCAAAGATTGTAACGGCCTCGGTCTTCGGCGGAGGCTCGGTTATAAAACTGTTGCTGATTATAGCGGCGGGGGCGGCCGTACTGATTGCCGCCGTCGTGATTAAAAAGAAGAGGGGAGGTGCCGACGATGATGACGATGAAGAATAAAACAAGAAAAATCCTTGCGGCAGTTCTTTGTATCGTTCTCTCTTTAAGCATAGGATTAGTCGGTGCCGCTCAGATTTACGCCGACGCAGCGAACGTGCTTTACGTAAGCGATATCCGCTTATATCAGTGCGAATCAGGCGAGGACGCTCCGAAGGAAGCAAAGGAATGGTTTGAAAAGAACGGCTACGTATATACGGGCGCGGAGCTTAATGCCGGCACCAAAACGGAGCGGGACTGCTACCTCGGTTATAAGACCACTACTAATAAAGATATGGCAATAACCGATATCCGTATTCTTCCCATGGATACGGGCTATCAGACCTATAATTATAAGCAGATGACGGATTATATGCTCAAGGAAAACTACGGCACGGCATATACTCTTGATTCCGCCGCCTCCGAATTTATCGTAAACTATGAGGCGGGAAGCCCGAAGGCGAAGGACGCATACGACGGACTTAACCTTTTCCACGTTGAGGAAAACGGAAAGAAAATAAAGCTCGGCGATTATATTCTTGCAGGAAAAACCAACGTAAACTTTTTTGCAAAGGTTGTATTAAAGGCAAGTTCGGGTACGCTCAATGCGGTTATCGGATTCCTCAATATCGGTATTGCGCCGTATAATAACGAATACGACGATGACGCTGAAGAAGAGGTAACTATGAACTGGGCGCAGGCAATCCCGCACAGTACAATCTGGGCGATGATTGACGCCGGTCTTTCAACCGACGACAAGGCGGACCTCCATAAACAGTATAACGACGACGCAAAGAAACTCTTCGCGCAGCTTCAGGAGTTCACCGCCTGCTATGAAAACGCGGCGGCAAGATACAGAAAAAACAAGGACGAGGTCCTTGACGACGAGGGAATGGAAACCCTTGATAAGGCTGTTGAAAATCTTGAAGATACCGAGGTGGAAGATACCGACCTCGCGTATTAACGTATTAACTCCCTC
>CAJOER010000096.1 GCA_905233805.1 uncultured Eubacterium sp.
ACGCAAAGGCCGTAGAAGCAGCATTTGCATAAGGAGGTGATAACTAATGAAAAAGTACAATGAACCCGAATTCGAGGTAATCAAGACAGCTTCTCAGGATGTTATCACTGCCTCGACAGACGTAATCCCCGGCGCATCATCGGGCTGGGAGTCACCCGAAGTTCCTCTCGGACTTATCTGATATGAGCAGACAGAGGCCTACACAAAACAGGATGAACGCCGGAAGACGTCCGCCCTCTCCGGGCAGGCGTCCTCCCGCTATGGGCAGACCCCCTGTAAGAAGACCAAAAGGCAAGGCCCCGTTTAAGAAGAAAATGAGGTCTTACTATTACAGTAAATCGGAAGACGATTTTGAAGAGGAGTATATGAGAAAAGCCCTTTTAAGGTCTATTCTCTGTACCGTAGTACTAACGGGCTTTTCGGTTCTTCTCTTCTTCCTCCGTTTTCAGCCGCCTCTTCTACCGAAGATGTTTGCGATTGAACTTTCGGCTATTCCCGAAATATTTGCAGCAATCGCATACGGCCCGATTGCAGGCGTTTTAATATGCCTTTTAAAATGCGCAATCCATGCGCTCGTAATGCCCGACTATATTGTGACGGACGCTTCCGCGTTCGTAGTTGAGGCGGTATTCGTTGCTTTCGTCGGAATATTCTATTCTTTGAGAGTATTTCCGATTAATCCGAGACCCGACAGAACTGTCGGACCGTATTTCAGGGAAACAACGATTCTTCTCGGCGGATTTCTGGGGCTCTTCGTCGCTTTGCCGACGCACTTTTTAATGACGAACTATTTCCTTTTCCCGATGTTTGAAAAACTTTACGCGTCAGCTGACGTAACGCCTCAGGCGATAATTAAAAACTACAACGTTTCGCTTCTGGCTATAAGAGCGCATCTACCCGATACCTTCGGCAGTTTAGTGCCGATAGTTAAGGAAGTATGGCAGGGAATAGTGTTCGTTAATCTTCCCGTTATGGCGTTTAAGCTCCTGCTGATTACGGTCCTTACGGCGCTGATTTATCCCTTTGTTTCTCCGTTCCTTCATTACAGGCCCGCGGTTATCGAGCCTGAGGAGGACCTTGAAGAAAAAATAAACGCATAAACCCGAAAGAGGTGATTATTTGATTTTGAGTTTAATATCAAATATCGTTACCTGTCTGTGCGCGTTTATCGGCTTTATTTACGGAATGATTAAATTCTTCCGCCCGAAGAAAGCTGTTTACGCCCAGATGATTACCCTTGCTGCGGGCTGTATGGCTTTCGGCAGGCTTTATCAGGTCGTGCGCCTTCTCACGATAGGCGATATAGTCGAGCGTTTTCAGCTCGGCGTACTCGGCGTTATAGGCAGTCTTATCTTCCTGTTTTCCGCCAACTACGGCGTTATGGACTCCCTTGCCGACGACGGCACGAAGAAATTTAAAAAATACAGGATAATTCCGTTAATTGCTCCGCTTGCCGCGGCTGTGATTTACGTTGTATTCTTTGTGCTTCCCGACCGTCCGAAACTCGTCAGAATCGTTGCGGGAATTATTACCGCGGTAATAATGGGAGCTTCATATTTCAACTTAAAGCACCTTATTTTCCCCGACGTTGATTTCGGCGTTATTAACTGTCTTAAAGAGTATAATATTATAGCGCTCATTTTTGAATTTCTCTGTATTGCGGAGATGATTGCATATTCCGCTGAAAGTGAAATTGCACAGCTTGTCGTAAGCATACTTATGGGCGTTTCTCTCCTTCTTATTGTACCGACGGTAGAAAGGGGGATTCAAAAATGGTCAACCTGATTTACATACTCTATATCTGCGTAGTTGCGCCTATGCTTTTAATGCTCCTTATGCTTAAAAAGCGTTCAAGACTTATCTGCGGATATATGATTATCGGCGTATGCGTATCCCTCTTTGTGTCGGAGCTTAATTCGCTTTTGCTCGATTTGTTCAACGGTGATACATTGTACGTAACAACGACTATAACCCCCATAAGCGAAGAAATTGTAAAGGCAATTCCGGTACTGTTTTACGCCATAGTCTTTTCGGACAGACGTGACAAGGTTATGCCCATAGCGTTCTCGCTCGGTATCGGCTTCGGTATGTTTGAAAATATGGTAATCCTTGTTCAGAATTTAGAGGGCGTAACAATCAGCTGGGCGATTATAAGGGGCTTTTCAACAGCGCTTATGCACGGCGTTTGTACCCTTGCCGTCGGCTACGGAATTTGCTTTGCAAAGAAAAAGAAAAAGCTGTTCTTTACCGGAATTTTCGCGCTTCTGACTCTGGCGAGTATATACCACGGAATATTCAATATGCTTGTCCAGTCCGATTATAAGTATTTCGGATTTGTTCTTCCGGCGCTGACTTATATTCCGATTCTTCTCCCTCAATTGGGAATACTGAAAAAGAAAAATGCATAACTAAAAGTTCCCCTTTCAAAAGGGGAATTTTTTTTATTCATAATTTGTTAAAAAAGTATAGACATATTTCTATTTATGTGATATAATGTACTCTGTATTAGTATAAATATACAAATTTACAGATCTGAGGCGAAATTATGAAAAGAACATTAAAACAGTTTACCGCAGTTCTGCTCTCTTTAATGCTCGTATTGGGTATGGCTCCTTATACGGTATTTGCGGCACCGGGCGGAGCCTGCGGTGAAAACGTAAACTGGACGATTAATAACGGTACGCTTGAGATTTCCGGCAGCGGAGATATGACTAACTATACAGCAACAAGCGGCGCTCCCTGGGAAGATTATATTGAAGAAATTGTAGCGATTACCGTATCAGGCACCGTTACAAGATTAGGTAACTATGCTTTCTGGGATTTGAATAAAGTTACTTCCGTTACGCTGAACCAAGGACTTTTAACTGTCGGACAGTATGCTTTTGCTTATTGTGAATCGCTTGAGTCATTAACCTTGCCTGCTACGCTTGATAATATTACAAGCGGCGCTTTTAAGGACAGCGGCATAAAGGACGTCACCTTCCTTGGCGACGGATTAAGTGCTATCGGCAGTAATGTATTTAACGGCTCCGGCGGCTTAAAGAATGTAACTATCCATATAAAAGAAGGCTTTACCGTTGGCGGCACTCCTGTAAGCGTCGGCTCTTACGGCAAAGCACCGTTTTACAATAACTATGTTGGTATTGGCAACGATAAGGCAACGGTTTACTGGATGAACGATGACGGAACAGTTCTTGAAATCGATACTAACGTAGTTGCGGGTGCAACGCCGACCTATGACGGCACAGAGCCTTCCAAAGACGGATATGCTTTTTCAGGCTGGACTCCGGCTGTTGCAGCAGTTGCAGCGGGCAATGTTTATGCTTATACCGCAACATTTGAACAAACAACAACTAATGCTATTCTTGATTTCGGTACGGGACACGAAGCTCTTGCGGCATCATTTGCCGAGTCAAAGGGCTATACTATTTCGGGCTCTCAGGTTACAATTCCTTACCAGGGAGCAACAAAATCGGAAGTTATGGATGAACTTGTTTTTGATGCAATTTCTCTTTGGTCTGATTCTTTAATTGATGAAGGCGAATGTCTTTATTCAATGTTTAATTTAGGCTCAAAGCCGTTGAGCGATTATGAAAACGAAGAAGAATTACGCACAGAACTTAACACAGCATCTCAAATTGCATCTGCTAACGGCGACGTCTATTATCTTCTCTGGAATCAGCCCTATGAAGGCGATGCTTCAGTTACCTTTACCGCACCTCATATTGGTACTGAAATAGTTACAAGAAATAACGGTTCTATTGCAACCGACCATTCGGAACCGCAGCCTGAAATTTCTTTCAGCGGCGTTGTTTGCAATATGCCCCAGGGCTTTAGCTGGTTTACAAGCTATACCGATGGCGACAGCTTCCCGAATAACCGCTTTGTGGGTACAATAGAAGGCGATACGGTTTATTATACAGCCGCATATATTACAGCACCCTTCGGCTATTATATCAGCGATACCGATGCTATTACGGTAAACGGCGCTCAGAATTCCTGGTTTGTTGAAACCGACGCGGCTAATTCACCCGGTATGTATACCGTAATCGCAGGTGTAATGCCCTCCGACCACACCTACGGCGAGCCGACTTGGACATGGGAAGGCGTAACATCTGCAAAAGCAACGTTTGCTTGCACGGCTTGCGATTATACGGAAGAGCTTGATGCAACAATTACGCTTCAGCCTGACGGAAAAGCATATATCGCAACTGTTGTATTTGAAGGAAAAACTTATACAGATATAAAGGCTAAAACTACCGCTGTGGATTCCTTCAGCCTTACAGTAACCGACGGTCTTGAAATCAATTTCTACATTGACGTTCCGTTCTATGCAGCCGAGGGCGGTCATATAGAATATACATATATCGCGGACAGTGACGAAATGAGCACGGCGCTTGATACAAAGAGCGTTGATATAGACGACCTTCCCCA
>CAJOER010000097.1 GCA_905233805.1 uncultured Eubacterium sp.
CTTTTTATATTCAATTTCGCCTGTCTTTTCATCGAATACACCGTCAAGATAGTATTTTTTATCTTTTAATCCTGTGAAAAGAACGCCTTTTTTAAGATAAAGCTTATTTCCTTCAATATTGAAAAATCCGTTTTTAGAAACGTCCTTTAATCCGTCGGTATAAAATACTTTATCATATAAGCCGTTATATACAACGCCGTTTAAAAAGAAATACTCTTTACCGTTTACTTCAATAAATCCTGACTTTGAATTATCTAAAATTCCGCTTTTATAGAAAGATTTTTTATATACTCCCGAGTAAAGCTTGCCGTCTTTAAAACAGTATTCTTTTCCGTCAACTTCCAGAAGTCCCTGAGCGTCGGACTTAAAAATACCTTCTTTATAAAGTGAATCGCCGAGTAATCCGCTGAATACGGTTGCATTTTCTATATAATATTTTTTCTTGTCGAATGTAGTTATAAAGCCCTTATCCTTGCTGTTAATCTTAGTAACACAGCCGTTTTCAACGCTGTAATTCTTTCCTCTTTGATTAACTTTTGCAATCGGGGCTTTAACTTGATTAAAGTAATAATACTCAATTACGTGCTGCGTTTTATTATATCTGAATTCACCGTTATTCTGCCCGAAATAAATAAGAGCAACGAAGGCGCATACAGACACGCAAATAAGTATCAGTAAAGCTTTAAAGCCTTTTTTCAAGACGGTTTCACCTCTAAATAAAAAGTTGAATAACGGGAGGATGAACCTCCCGTGACATTATTTTTCAGATTTCCTAAGGGCAACGTTTTCAGTCGGCGTGAAGAGATAGTAATAAACTCCCCTTGAACCTTTTTTCATAGTTTTAAACGAACAGGTTACCTCATGAGTCTGTGAATCGTATTTAAAATACTTCTTTCTGTCGACGCCTTTGCATGTATCGGTATATTTTGTTGGAGTCATATACGGGTCAAGTACGATAACGTCACCGTCTTTTGTTATACCCGCAGCAACAACATAATGACCTCCTGCGGCAAAATATCCGTTGCAGCCTACGTTGCATATTGCCATATATCCCTTTTTCAGATGTGCTTTGAGCTTTCTTATCGACTTGGTCTTCTTGTATTTAAAACCGTAAGTCTTATTCATAAGAACAGCAGTCTTTTTAATATCGGTTCCGCCGTTGACGCGGCAGCCGTTATTTCTCATCTTCAAGGTCCAGCTTTTAAGTGAAGGTGAATTTGTAGTAGTATTCTTAATTATCATAAGGCTTGTACATACGCCGCATCCGCCCGATGCAACGGTTGCCTTAGGTAACTCCTGTGAAGGATAAGGAATTTTCTTATTTGCCTCAGTGTTTTGCTGAATATATACAAGAGGAACATTTGTAAGTATGCCCTCGCCGTCGGCAGTGTAAAGATACTTCTTAATCTTGAATTCTTTATTCTTTATAAGTTTATTTGTTTTTGTTGAATAATAGCGGTAATTTCCGTCAACCTTTATTTTTCCGTTTTTAATAACGCCTTTTTTAATGTAATAACCGCTTCCTTTATAATCAATCGAACCGGTTTTTTTGTATAATTCACCGTCTTTATAATAAACGAGTTTGCCCTTGTTCTTGCCGTAAAGCTCGCTTACAATACTCGTAGATAATACTCCGTCTTTAAAGTAATAAACTTTATTGTTAATTTTTACTATGCCGTCTTTTGACATATCGGCAACGCCTTTGACATAGTACTTTTTATTGTATATACCGTTTGCCAGAACGCCGTTGATAAAGTAATATGTTTTGCCGTCAATGCCGGCGTATCCGTTTAATGAAGAATCGAATAAACCGTTATAATAATACTTGTTATTGCATATTCCGGTAAAGAGTACGCCGTTTTTGAAGCAGTATTCAACGCCTGATATTTCAACAAGAGCAGTAAGCTTTTTAGATAATACGTTGCTCTTTAAGTAATAGTACTCTTTTTCGTTAAAAGCTCTTGCATTATCTATATAGCATAAACTGCTGTCGGATACTCTGAGCGTTCCCCTTTTCTTACCGTCAATAAGTGAAACGGCGCCGTCGGAAACGTTATATGAATGACCGTTTAATTCAACGTCCCCGTTAATAACGAGTCTTTCATCAGCGTCATAATATTCAATTATCTTAAGTTCGGCGTTGTATTCGAGCTTGCCGTCTGTGTTCTCGCCTGCAAGTACGGTTAATGGCGTAATCAGAACAAATACAACCGCAAATAATAAAGATATTGTCTTTCTCATAATTGCCTCATTAAAATAAAGTATTATTATATTACTACAAATAATTAGATATTTCAAGAAAAAAATTACAATTTTGTAATAAATTTATACAATTTGTAACATTAAATAAAAACATCCGAGCAAAAACTCGGATGTTATGGAGGCACCACCCAGATTTGAACTGGGGATAAAGGTTTTGCAGACCTCTGCCTTACCCCTTGGCTATGGTGCCGTATAGAAGCAAATACTTCTATATAAAAAAATGGAGCGGATTACGAGACTCGCTCGGCTCGCTTATGCGCTCGCCGACACGCACGCGGTCACCAAAACAGTCCACCGGACTGTTTTTATCCCTTCGGGATTGTCCTGTTCTCGTCTGATAACGCAATATAAAAAAATGGAGCGGATTACGAGACTCGAACTCGCTACCTTCACCTTGGCAAGGTGACGCTCTACCGGATGAGCTAAATCCGCATAGCTCTACCAACTGAGCTACAGAAGCACAAATGGCGACCCGGAACGGGCTCGAACCGTCGACCTCCAGCGTGACAGGCTGGCGTTCTAACCAACTGAACTACCGGGCCATTTGAACTTTTAACGGCTCGGAGCAACTTAATGCTCCGAACCTATGGTGGGAACAACAGGGCTCGAACCTGTGACCCCCTGCTTGTAAGGCAGGTGCTCTCCCAGCTGAGCTATGCTCCCGTTTACCGCATAATCTGTCATTAGCGGCGTGTTATATAATACTATATTATTTTTTAAATGTCAACACTTTTTTATATTTTTATTTATCGGTTGCGGCTTTAAGCAGTTTTCTAATCTCGTCGGGAGAAAATTTATACTTTTTGTCGCAGAAATGACATTCGACAACGGTATCCTCATTAGCTTCCGACATCTCTTTAAGATTATCGATACCCGTGCTGATAATTGCGTTTTCCACTCTTTCCTTAGAGCAGTTGCATTTATATGAAATACTTGATTCGTCAAGTTTATCAAGCTCTATTCCCTGCATCGCTTTATTTGCTATATCGTCGGCTGTAAAGCCCTGTGAGAGCATTTTCGTAACCGAGGGTATCTCACTTATATTCTTTTCAATCTTATCAATAATCTCGTCCGGACACGCAGGAAGAAGCTGAATAATATAACCACCTGCATGTTTTACGGTAAGGTCGGGATTTACGAGTACGCCGAGCGCGCAAACAGACGGAGTCTGTTCAGACACAGCATAATAGTTGGTTATATCCTCGGCAATTTCACCGCTTATAATCGGAGTCTGCCCGATATATGGCTCNNNCTTACGTCAAGTTTCCCTGCCTGATTAAGAGGGATTTCAACAATTGGATTCTGCACGCAAGCTCTCGCATTACCGTTATAATCGGATACTGCAATTATTTCCCCTGCCGGTCCGTTTCCGTTAAGTCTTAACGTTACCGAATCCTCTTCGTTTTTTAGCATATCACCCATCATTGATGCCGCAGTGATGAGTCTGCCGAGCGCGGCTGTTACAGTTGCCGACGTTTTATGAATTCTTTCCGCTTCGGCAACCATATCGGTTGAATCGCACGCAATAATAAATGCGCTGCCGTCTTTAGTAATATATCTGACTATTTTTCCCATATCATCTTCCTTTGCAGACAAAATAAAGTCTTTCACTGTTATCTTTCGGAGGTTCCTGAGTCAGTTCATCATAAATTCCGATTACGTCAAAATATTCGGAAAGAGCATCTTTTATTTCTTCAATTGTAAATGCCGTTTCCGTTATTTCTTCGCTGTATCTGTCATAATTAGTACCGTTAAAAATAAAGAAATCAAGTAAAATCCGTACTTTTCCGTTTTCCAATAATTCATTATCCCATGCAAGGAAAAAGTCTTCCTCGTCAAAAATAAAAGAATTATCGGCAAGTATTTCATTATGCTTATAAACTGTATTTACGTCAAATATGAACATTCCGCCGTCTTTCAGCGATGAATGAACGCTTTTAAAGCAATCTGTCCATTCCGATATATTTTCAAGGTGATTCAGGCTGTCAAGATTACATATACAGGCGTCGAAGGATTTTTCAAAGTCAAAACTTCTCATATCACCTTTTATAAGATTTGCGCCGAGTTTTAATGAAGCCTCAGCAAGCATTTCTTCGGACGAGTCAAGACCTGTTACGCAGTAGCCCTTATTTTTAAGATACTTTGCTATGCTTCCCGTTCCGCAGGCTATATCAAGAACTTTGTAATCCTTCGGTTCTGCCGCATTAAAAAAGCCGGAAATGTAATCACTCCTGACTTCATATCCGGCGTTATCGGTCAATCTGTCGTAATACTTTGCAAAAATGCCGTAATTACTCATCTTCCTCTTCTTCCTTTATTCTTTCGAATATAATGTCATAGCCGTCGCAGCCGTACTGAAGCGAACGGTTGACACGGCTGATTGTAGCTGTTGACGCTCCCGTTTCGTTCACTATATCGGTATAAACGCATTTTTCGGAAAGCATTTTAGCAACAACTAATCGCTGAGCAATAGTTTTAAGTTCCTGAACTGTGCATAAATCCTCAAAGAAATTTGCGCACTCTTCATAAGTTTCAAGTGAAAGAATAGCTTTATAAAGAAATTCAATATTCTTATCATTTGCGAGTTTGTTATTCATAATAACCCTCCAAATTTTAATATACTGCTATTTTAACACATTAAAGCGTGATTGTAAATAGGAAATCTCCGAATTAACGGAGATTTTTTATTATTCTTCTATTAATTTTTCATAAATATCAAAGCAATCAAAGGTTGCAAAATAATCCTTGGGAGTTTCGGCACGTCTGATTAATTCGTAATCGCCGTTCTCTTTAAGCAGGATTTCGGCACTCTTGAGTTTACCGTTGTAGTTATATCCCATTGAGAAGCCGTGAGCGCCTGCGTCGTGAATAAAGAGTATATCGCCCATATCAATTTTCGGAAGTACTCTGTCAACCGCAAACTTGTCGTTATTTTCGCACAGAGAGCCGGTAATGTCGTATTTATGTACTGCAAAGTCATCTTCCTTACCGAGAACGGAAATATGGTGATATGCGCCGTACATGGCAGGTCTCATAAGGTTTACTGCGCAGGCGTCTACGCCTATATATTCCTTATGTGTGTGCTTCTCATTAATAGCAGTTGTAACAAGCGCTCCGAAGGGGCCGAGCATATAACGTCCGAGCTCGGTGCATATTGCAACGTCCTCGATACCGTTTTCAACTAAAATGCTCTCATATGCTTTCTTAACGCCCTTTGAGATAGCCTTAATATCGTTGGGGTCCTGGTAGGGATAATACGGAATACCGATACCGCCCGAGAGGTTTACAAATGAAATCTCAATACCAGTTCTTTCCTTTATCTTAACAATAAGCTTGAAAAGGATTTTAGCGAGTTTCGGATAATAGTCGTTAGTTACTGTATTGGACGCAAGAAACGCGTGAATACCGAATTCTTCAACGCCGTTTTCCTTGAGGATTCTGTATGCCTCAAAAATCTGCTCTGCGGTCATGCCGTATTTTGCCTCTGCGGGCGTATCCATAATTGTATTTGAAATATTGAATACACCGCCGGGGTTGAAACGGCAGGACATTTTCATGGGAAGCTTACCGCCGCACGCCTTCATAACCTTGGGAATCTGAGTAATATCGTCAAGGTTGATTATGCCGCCGAGATTGTTGCAGTATGTAAACTCGTCAAGAGGCGTATCGTTTGATGAAAACATAATTTCATCGCCTTCAATTCCGAGTGCATGCGCAATCATAAGCTCGGTTTTTGAAGAGCAGTCACAGCCGCAGCCGTATTTATGAAGAAGTTTAACAAGAAACGGATTCGGGGTCGCCTTAACTGCAAAATACTCTTTAAATCCCTTATTCCATGAAAACGCTCTTTTGAGTTTTTTTACGTTATCGATTATGCCCTTTTCATCATAAAGATAAAACGGCGTAGGATAATCTTTTGCTATTTCCTTTGCCTTTTCAAGGCTGACAAAAGGAATTTTTTCTAAATACCTGTCTTCTTTATACATTATTGACTGCCTCCTCAATTAATGTTTTAATTTTGTCTGCGCCCTCCCCTGTTACCGAGGAAAACGGTATAATTTCAATGTTTTGCGCCACCGAAAGTTCTTCTTTCGACGCTTCAAGACGTTTATTGTATTCGGTTTTCTTGAGCTTGTCAGACTTAGTCATAGCAATAATAAACGGAATGTTATTATGCTTTAAAAACTCAATCATACCGAAGTCGTCTTCGCTGGGCTTATGTCTCATATCAATAAGCTGAACAACTAATTTCAGTTTTCTGTCCTGTGAGAAATACCCTTCCATAAGCTCTGCAAAGCGCTGTTTTTCCTGCTTGCTTATCTTAGCGTAGCCGTAACCCGGAAGGTCAACGAATTTAACTCCGTCAACGTCATAGAAGTTAATCGTTATTGTTTTTCCGGGAACGGAGCTTACCCTTGCGAGCTGTTTTCGGTTGAAAAGCTTATTTAAAAGCGAACTTTTTCCAACATTTGACCTTCCTGAAAAAGCTATTTCAACAGCGTCGCTTTCGGGAAGCTGAGAAGATATTCCGAAAGACTGTTCAAATTTTGCAAGATTATAATTCATTACATTACCTTTACTGAGCTGCTGTTTGCGTTAAATCGGCATTTTTCATGCTCTTTGTATATTTCGGTACGCTGACAGGTTCCGGCTTATATTCAAGCGCTACGGGAACTACGTCGTCAAAAGTTGATACCGTAACAAATTTAACAGTGTCTTTAACTTCGTCGCTGACGTCGGATAAGTCTTTTTCATTTTCCTTGGGAATAATTACTGTATCACAGCCTGCTTTATAAGCTGCCATAGACTTTTCTTTAAGACCTCCGATAGCAAGCGCCTTGCCTTTAAGCGAAATTTCGCCTGTCATAGCTACGTTTGACTTAATAGGAATACCCGTAAGTTCACTTACAAGAGCCGTTGTAATTGCAAGACCTGCCGACGGTCCGTCCTTCGGAACTGCCGCCTCGGGAGTGTGAATATGAATATCCTTAGTCTTATAGAAATCGCTTACAATACCGAAATCTTCCGTTCTTGAACGTACGTAACTTACTGCGGTTTTTGCGCTTTCTTTCATTACGTCGCCGAGATTACCTGTAAGCTCGATTTTACCCGTTCCGTCAAGGGCTGATACTTCAATGGGAAGCATAGTTCCGCCTACACTTGTCCATGCAAGGCCGTTTACGGTGCCTACAAGATTATCCTTGTTTACATATTCTTTAAGATACTTTTCAACTCCGAGATAATCCGAAAGGTTATTTTCGTTTACTTTAAATGTTTTTGTTCCGCTTTCAAGTTCTACGGCGGCTTTTCTGCAAAGCGTTGAGATTTCTTTTTCAAGCGCTCTTACGCCTGCTTCACGTGTGTAGCACTCGATTATCTTATAAATAGCGCCGTCGGTAATCTTGAATTCCCTGCCGGTAATCTTATGCTTTTTTAGCGCCTTTTTAACAAGGTGACGCTTGGCGATATTGAACTTTTCCTCAACAGTATAAGAATTAAGTTCAATTACCTCCATTCTGTCATAAAGCGGAGGCGCAATAGTTGAAATATCGTTAGCCGTAGTAATAAACAGTACTCTGCTTAAATCAACGGGAAAATCAATATAGTGGTCGTTAAAAGAATTATTCTGTTCAGGGTCGAGCGCTTCAAGTAAAGCAGACGAAGGGTCGCCCTTGTA
>CAJOER010000098.1 GCA_905233805.1 uncultured Eubacterium sp.
GCTCCGGGACAGGTCAGCAATATAAATACAACCGCCGTCAGGCTGCAAAATGTCAACAGCATGATTAATAGCAAGGCTGTTTGCTTCGCCTGATTTGCTTTCTGCAATTTCAGGTATTATGTATTCATCAGGTGTGTTGCAGGGGCGGATATATTCTTTGTATGGTATGTTTGTTATAACGGAGCCTGTTTCATCCGCTAAGTATTCTGTTTTCACGGCAGTTCTCCTTATCTTTCTATTTTTAATAATATAACATAACAGAATAATAGTGGCGACATCTTTTTAGAAAAAATGTCGCCGTGTCTTATATAAAAAATGTTATTATGTTTTTGGTGATGATAATGAAAAACGACAGATATTATCAAAAGTGCATTACCTTCGGCAGAGCCGCTGAGGGACTTCGGGCTGACTTTCAGCAGCAGTTAATCGAACTGCAAAACGAAATCGGCTTTGAATACGTGCGCTTTCACGGAATATTCCACGACGATATGGCGGTTTACCGTGAGGAAAACGGCGAGCCGAAACTCTGGTTTGGTTATATTGATAAACTGTTTGACTTTCTGCTTGATAACGGATTAAAGCCTTTGCTTGAGCTTGGCTTCGTTCCGACTGAACTTGCGACAGTTCCCGATACTGTATTCTGGTGGCACGCTAACGGCTGCCCGCCAAACGATTACGACAAGTGGGCGTTTATGGTAAACGGCACGGTCAAACACCTTGTAGAACGCTACGGACTTGATGAGGTTAAGACTTGGTACTTTGAGGTGTGGAATGAGCCGAATTTAGGCTCGTTCTGGCGCGGCACGCAGGAGCAGTATTTCAAGTTATATGAGGTTTCCGTGCCTGCGGTTAAATCCTTATGTCCCGATTTAAGAGTCGGCGGACCTTCCGTCAGCGGCGCTGATTTCAGGGACGGCTTAAATTACTTTAAGGAGTTTATCTGTTTTTGCGAGAAAAAGAATCTCCCGATAGATTTCTTCACAGCGCATCCATATCCAACCTACTGGCCTCTTGACATAGACGGCAACGAGAAGTTGGGCTATATGGATAAAGATAAATGCACAGAGTTTATTGATAATCTAAAATGTATTGTTGAAGCCTCTCCTTACAAAAATGCAGAAATACATCTGACGGAATGGAACTCTTCGCCGAGTCCTCGTGATTACATTCACGACACACCGTTTGAAGCGCCGTTTATTCTTTACAATAATACGCAGAATTTCGGCAAGATTGACTCGCTCGGCTACTGGGCGTTCACGGATATATTTGAAGAAAACGGACCGGGTGAACAGCCCTTCCACGGAGGATTCGGTTTAATCAATGCGGACGGTATCAAAAAGCCGTCCTACTGGGCATATTACTTTTTATCCATGCTCGGCGATGAAATCGTTGAGATAACAGATAATCATATTATCACAAAACATGGCGAGGATTATCAGGTTATCGTTTGGAATTACTGCCACTATACAGACGAGTTTGCCGAGGGAGACAGGAGCAAATTAACGCTCACAAGCCGTGATGATGTATTTAATAACAAGACGGAACATATCAATATTTCTCTTAACCTTAACGGCGAATACAAGCAGACGGAATATACGCTGAATGAAAGCACGTCAGCGTTTCACAACTGGGTTAAACTCGGCGCACCGCAGTATCCGTCAAGGAATCAAGTCAAACTACTCAAAGAGCAGAGCAAGCCTATTATCTCAGAAAAAAACATAACCGAATTTGGTATTGACATAACGCTTCAACAACACGAGGTTAAAATGTATATGCTAAAAAAGAATTAGACAAATTTTGATTTGTCAGGCAAATGGTTTTACAAAAAAATAATAAATGGTCATTAGATGGTCATTGGCAGTTTTTAGAAAATCTCATCCCGAGGATTTCGGGATGAGATTTATGTTTTCTGTCGGGATTTTCGGTTGAAAATTTTTGCTTTTTCGGTTTCGATTTTTCTGAATTTCGAAATTGAAAAATACCCGAAAACCGCATAAATAAAGGCTTCCGAGACGGAAGCCTTGGAGCTGGTGGTCGGACTCTCTTCTCAACTATCGAAAGGTCCACCGGACCTTTCTCCCAATCGCGGCACTCAACGCGCCGCTCGTGGAGTTCGTTTCTCGTCCGACAGTCCAAACAAAAAGAGACCGCAAGGGTCTCTTTTGTTTGGAGCTGATAGTCGGACTCGAACCGACGACCTGCGCATTACGAAACTGCGTCGGAAAGGTTAAAATAGCGATATATAGCGATTTTCAGCCGTTTCTATTATACTGCATATCGCTCGATTATTCACTTGGCGCTCTCTTTTGCTACGGCTTTCCGTTCGTAAATGGTCGTTAAGTGGTCATAACACATAATCGTTTTTAACCTATACACAAATTCTTTACACAGAACTATTAAAAACCTTCCTGATGGAAGGCTTTTATTTTAATCAAGAACCTGATAGTAATTTGAAAAATTGCCGAGTTTTTGGTCGAATTTGTTTTTGCTGATTTGCCTTGGTACCACTATGGGATAATTGCCTGTAAAGCATCCGTCGCAGAAGCAAACGCTTGCGCCCTCAGCGATTTTATGCGTTGCCTCAACGGAAAGATATCCGAGCGAATCTACGCCGATGACCTTGGCAATTTCCTCAACCGTATCATACTGACAGGCAATCAGGTTATCGCTGCTGTCAATATCCGTGCCGAAATAACAGGGATGTTTAAACGGAGGCGCAGACACGCGCATATGCACCTCTTTTGCTCCTGCTTCTCTGAGCAACTTTACAATTCTTGCGCAGGTGGTTCCCCTGACGATGGAATCGTCAATCATAACGACTCTTTTACCCTCAATGTTTTCCTTCATAACATTGAGTTTTATTCTTACTGCGTCCTCGCGCTGTTCCTGTGACGGCTGAATAAAGCTTCTGCCGATATAGCGATTTTTAATGAAGCCGACACCGTAAGGAATTTTACTTTCACGCGCATAGCCGAGCGCCGCATCGAGTCCTGAATCGGGCACGCCGATGACGATATCGGCATCTACGGGATGCTCTTTGGCGAGAAAAGCGCCTGCCCGTATTCTTGCGCTGTGTACCGAAGCGCCGTCAATCACGGAATCGGGACGGGCAAAATAGATATATTCAAACACGCAGACACTGCTTTTATCTTTGGCACGGCAGTGGGTTGTAATTGATTTCATTCCCACGTCGGAAAAGACTACGATTTCACCCGGTTTTACATCGCGGATAAAGCCGGCGCCGACGGCATCAAGCGCGCAGGATTCACTGCTGATACAATATGCGCCGCCTTCGGTTTTGCCGATGCAAAGCGGACGAAAGCCGTTAGGGTCGCGAAAGGCTATCATTTTTGTTGCCGTCATAATCACGCAGGAATAAGCGCCCCTGATTTTCTGCATCGTTTTTTCAACCGCTTCCTCCGTGCTTTTGGAACGAAGGCGCTCTGACACGATGGAGTAGGCAATCGCTTCCGTATCCGAGGTTCCGTGGAAGATACCGCCGGAAAGTTCAAAGCTCTTTCGTATTTCATCGGCGTTAACGAGATTCCCGTTATGCGCAAGGGCGAGATTGCCCTTTATATGACGGATAACGAGCGGCTGAATATTATTGATATCCTTGCCGCCCGTTGTGGAATAACGAACGTGACCGAGCGCCATATTTCCCCTGCCGAGCGAGGCAAGTTTTTCGGGAGTAAACACATCGGGAACGAGTCCGCTCCCCTTGTAATGGCTGAATACGCCGTCGTCATTGACGGCAATACCGCACGCCTCCTGCCCTCTGTGCTGTAGCGCATAAAGAGCAAGATAAACAGAGTTTGCAACCGACTCGGTTTTGTTTTCAAAGATGCCGAACACGCCGCATTCTTCATGTAATGAACTGAACATAAGCCGCTCCTTAATTCGGGGTATAGAGATTTGCGTAAGGTCTTGAGGTTACGGGAGTGAGCTTCTTAAACGGCTTACTCATCACGCTGTCATAATCCTCACTGAAATATTTGCAGTAATTCCTGACATATTTTTCAAGCTCCTTTTTATCCTCTTCGTTAAGCGAGCTTATCTTTATATTGGGAGAAAGGTTTTCCTTCGGGAAAGTGCCGCGAACAAAGATTTTTCCGCCGTGCATACCCGAAGCGCAGTGCGTGCCGAACAGTTTATCCCCTCTTTTCATATTCAGCCCGAGAAGTACAATCGTGCCTCCCGACATATATTCGCCGAGGAAGGAGCCCGCATTTTCGCCGATAACGAGCACGGGTTTCATAGAGCGGAATTCCTTCATATGAATACCGCCGCGGCAGGATACATTATCGCGGATATATATTTGCCCGTCGCGCATACCGTAGCCGAGCGCGTCGCCCGTGTGGCCGTGAATAATAATCTCGCCGCCGCCCATAGTGTTGCCGACTGCGTCCTGGCCGTTGCC
>CAJOER010000099.1 GCA_905233805.1 uncultured Eubacterium sp.
GATTGCCATGTGTTTTCCGACTGCCGTACTGATTGATTCGATTGCTTTCATAATAATAATCTCCTTCAGCTGCGTACTTTGTCTTGCTGATCGGATCATCCAGAAGTCCTGACCAGTCCGCGTCTGACAGTTGGACATCGATACGATGGACATGGCTGTTGTCGAAGAGCTTTTCCGCATAGGCCGACGCGCTGCCTGAATGGGTGTCATAGTATTCCGGGAACACGACACCGTTCAGAACCCAGACGTCAGAGAGGTCCGGTTCCCCGTCTGTGCCCATCCGGCATACCAGATAATCCCCCTCACCATGCGGCGCATTTGGCAGATTCGTATGCAGTATGTCTCCCCAGGCTGTTTCCACCGAAACGGAAATGTTCAGCGGAACATGCATGGCGTAATACGCATCCGGCTCCGGGTGGGTGATAATATCGATCCATACATCTTTCTCTGCGAAGTCTACTTGACTGATCTCACTGCCATCCGGTTTCGTATAGGTAGAGATAACTTTTGGCAATTTGCTCGCCCACATCTCATCAAAGCTGCCTCTCAAAATCACAGTTTCACCGTCATTCGTCACGGTATAGTCAGCCACTTCCAGTTCGTTGTGAAAAGAGGTCTCTTTGGATACCATCATGGCCTGGACAGCATATTGGCGTTTGCCGGTGAGAAACCAGCTCTCACCGCCTTGCTCCAGGTATTCCCCGAAAGTCATTGAGACCCGTCATAACAGACGGCTCCGCTGTTTCCGATGAAACGCAGGCTGATAGAAACACAGAGAGCAGAATGCAAAGGACGAGTAGGAATGATGTTCTCTTTTTCATGATCAGGCCTCCATTTTTGTGATCGGACCATACGGATTCTTCTCAAACTGCGCCTGCAAAACGGAACTTTGCTCCAACGCTTATTGACGAAGCACCGCCCGGACTTCCTCCGCGAACTTCTCAGGATAGTCGCTTACAAGCATATGAGTGGCATTCGGGAACCTGACCGCTCTGTACTGCGTCGGCACATGATCCCTGTACCAGTCCGCAAGTTCCGGCGAGAACAGGGAGCCGGGATCAGCGTAGAAATAGGTGACCGGCACCGTGATCTGTTCCACAGCCGGCCGGTTGTCCTGCAGCTTCATGGATCGCGCGATGCTTTTCAGAACGCCTTCGTCGCAGTCGGCCAGCTTCTTTTTCAGAGGCCTGCGCAGGAGGAATCCGGGTATTTTGGCCAGCCTGGGAATTGCGCCGATAGCGAACTCCTTATATAGCGTGTAGAAATTCTTTGCGGCATCCCGCTCCATATCTTCTTTTGTGTATTTCCCCTGATACAGCCCCAGCTTCCATTCTTCGTCATTCAGCTGCTTCGGCGTCATGTCGCAGAGAATGATCTGCTTCAGGGCGTCGCATCCATAGAGCCTGACATAGTTCAATACCACGCCGGCACCCATGGACCAGCCAAGCAATGTGATATTGGAGAGAGAAAGACCTGTAATCATCTCGTTCAGATCGCTGGCGAGCGTTTCCATGGTGGGCATTCCCTTGTTCGCTTCCTTGCTTCTGCCATGACCCCGGTGATCGTAGACGATGCATCGGGCCTGTTCCTGCAGCAATTCCACCGGTTTTGCGTACACATCGTGGGTACTCGTCCAGCCGTGCATCATGATCAGCGTATCCGGGCCGTGTCCCCTGTCCTCATAATATAGCTTTTCCCCGTCTTTAAGCGTGTAATAGCTCATTTTTACGTCTCCTTTGGCGATTTTGTTTTTTGCTTATCTCAAACCAAGATGATCAACCCTGCTTCTCCATCATTAACGCCATCTTCTCCCGCAGCCTCGCGCAGCCGGGCGTCTATCATCGCCGGTCACCCCTTTTCATCCACAGGAACAAGCAGCCCCTCCTCAATCTGCCGGAGCTTCTCCTGCTTATCATAATAGTCGTCTATATATGCCTGCAAGGCCCGTTCCACGACGGTTGTCTTCGTTTGTCCGGCGTCAGCACACATTGCGGACAACCTGTGGCTGACGCCGGCATCTAACCGGATGTTCAGGATTTCGCTGTCTTTCTTTGGACGGGCCATAGTCAGTACCTCACTGTCAGGAGAAAGATAAACTACTGTACTTATAATACATTAAATATCTACACAATACAAGCGGTCAGAGAAATTGATTACGAAAAAGCCTGCCATGACACCACCTTCGCAAAGGCGGCGATCTGGCAGGCAGCGGCGAGATTATCGTGCTTCCTCTGCCTTGTCCATCGTGGAATTCCTTCTTGCCAAATCCTCATGCCCTGTGCTATCCTTCAATCAGGCGAGGCGCTGCTCTCGCCTGTTTTTCGTACACGAAAATTGTTCAAAAACCTGTTGCGGTCCGGGACGTTTTGTGTTATAATATGGAATCCATTAGTGTGCGCTGACAAAGGCGCTGTCACGTGGCTTATATGGAAGGCCGAAAGATGACACGGACTGCTACACTCGCACAGCACAGCACAGCACAGCACAGCACAGCACAGCACAGCGGTATAACTGCGCCCTTTTCAATTTCATAACCGTAATTAATGCCGTCAGGTACAGAGGGTTTTGACCACTCTTTGTCTGGCGGCATTTTGCGTGTCCGGAGTGTTCTAAAGAAGCAGTCTGCTTTGCCTGGCATCTGTTTTTGATGCGGCCCGAATCAGGATCTTGAAATGGAGGATTAAGCGATGAAAGGAAACAAACACGGCTTCAGGCGCGTCCTGGCAGTTTTGCTGAGCGCCATGCTCATGGTAAGCAACCTGGGGCTTACCGCCTTTGCCGACGGTTCTTTTGTAACGGGAAACGACGGAATTCTCTCTCCGTTTGACGGCGAAAACGTAAGCGTACACAGAGTGGACAACATACTTGAAAATGCAAAAATTCACTCCCCGATTATGAGCGGTATCAAAGGCAATCTCGGCAAATATATAGTCCGCGGTGCAAAAGCGGTAACCTACATTATCCGCGCACAGCGACGCGCAAAGTAAAAAAAACAAAAGGCAACGTAATCTACGTTGCCTTTTACTTATTTAAAAGCAGTGCTTTTTTATTCCGAGGAAGAATATGGTAAGCCCTATATCTATGAACACGTGGAATACTGCGTGAATGTAGCGTTTCTTTTTTCCTATACCGTAAAGCGCGGCACCCGTAAGGAGAAAGACGCCGCCCGAAAGCAGGTGAAAAAACGCGTCCTTGGGCAGGACTTTAAAGGCTTTTCCGCCCGCGATTGCGCAGGCGAACGACGTGCCGATATAAAGGAACATCTGAAGCTTCGGCGTTTTTTTGAAAGAGAAAAAGGTGAGAAAAAGTCCGCTGAACGCTCCGAGCCAGGCGAAACCTGCCATAAGAACCGCAGCGGTTAATCCCACGGTTTCATATACCGTCGGAACGCAGCCCGTAGCCGTACCTGCAACCGCGAAGAAAATCATACAGTGGTCAAGCAGTCGTAAAACCTTTTTCCTCTCGGGATTCTTTGTGCCGTGATACAGTGCGGAGGTAAGGAACATTACGGTGGTGCCGAAGAGGTAAAGCGACGCGCAGATAATACGAAGAACATCGCCGCTTTTTATTGAAGGGACAAGACAGTAAGCAACAATAAAGCCGCTCAGAATAAGCCCCGCAGCGTGCGTTAAGGTATGCAGAATTTCTTCTTTTTTTGTGTATTCAACAAGCGTTACCGATTCCCACGGCTTCATATTTCTTCCTCCGATTGTAAAAGAAATGTACTTATTAATAATAGCACAGTTGTTCGGTTATATCAATAAAATTTGCAGTTATTTTTCTTTTAGCAAATAGCTGAATAACAATATTGAAATAGAAGTAAAAATGTGTTAGTATATAAAAATGAAAGGTGGGAGACATTATGACTTTACAGACTCTTATTGACGATATAATGGTACAGGGCGACGTCCTCATAAGATTATTTGACGACGAAGGCGACGAGGACGATATTGTAATTGAAACCAACGATATTGAGGGCGAGGATTTTTCGGAATATGCCGATTGCGAGGTTGAATCAATCTACGCAAACCTCGAACAACTCGTTATCGAAATAAGATAAAAGGGATATGAGATTTCCGGCAGGCGCTTTGCACCTGCCTTTTTTAACGCTGAAAGGCATATCCACGAAGCGTAGGTTGTTTTATTGAAAACGCCGTGATATGCTTTTTCTGAGGAGGCGAAAGCTATGAACAAATATGTAACGGGAGCCGTAATACGCAGGCTCCGCGAAGAAAAGAAAATGACTCAGGAGGAACTTGCCGAAAAGATTTTTGTGAGTTCCAAAACCGTAAGCAAGTGGGAAACGGGAGCAGGCTTTCCGGATATAAGCCTGCTTGAATCGCTCGCCGGGGCGCTCGGAATTTCCGTAATCGAGCTTTTAAACGGCGAGGACGTGAGAAACCGCAACTGTTCGTCAAATATGGCAAAATGCAAGTTCTACATCTGCCCCGTGTGAGGTAACATTATTCAGTCCACGGGCGAAGCGGTAGTCAGCTGCTGCGGAATTACTCTTCCGCCACTTTCGCTTGAGGACACAGACGGCGAGCACATCATTAAAGTTGAAACGGTTGAGGACGAATATTTCGTAAGCGTTGAACACCCGATGGAGAAAACGCATTATATTTCGTTCATCGCCGCCGTATCCGACAGCGAGGTCAACCTTGTTAAACTCTATCCCGAGAGTGATGCTCAGGCGAGATTCAGGAAAAACAGGGTGAAATATTTTTATGCCTACTGCAACCGCCACGGCCTATACGGGATAAAGGCGTAAAGCGCAAAACCGTTGCTTTTTTATTATACTTTTCTTTACACTTATTGTGTTATGTGTTAAAATAATAAAAAACGCAGGGGGAGAGCTTATGAATATTTCTTCTTATCCCAATCCGCAGTCTGAAAGAACGGATTTTGAACTCTTAAACGGCGAGTGGGATTTCGGTTATAAAAAGAGGCGCAGAGCCTTTAAGTTTTCAAACGGCTTTGAAAAAGCAAAAGAAGTTTACAAAAGCAACAACTATCCTTATAAAATAAAGGTTCCTTTCTGTATTGAAAGCTCCCTTTCGGGCATATGCTATACGGGCTTTGTTGAGCAGGTATGGTACAGAAAAAAGCTTGATATCAAGAAGGGTGAAAGAAGGGTGTTTCTTCATATCGGCGCCGCGGATTATATTACGAGCGTGCTCGTAAACGGCGAGCCCGCGGGACGTCACAGAGGCGGCTACACCTCTTTTTCCTTTGAGATTACAGACCTTGTAAAAGACGGCGAAAACGAGATTTTCATTCTCTGCGAAGACGACGTAAAAAGCTCTCTCGTTCCCCGCGGAAAGCAGAGCGAAAAGCTCAAAAGCCACGGCTGCGATTACACGAGGACTACGGGAATATGGCAGAGCGTGTGGCTTGAATACACTCCGAAAGAATATATAAAAGACTTTAAACTCTATCCCGATATAAGCGGAAAAATCACCGTTTTAGCCGATTTTGAGGGCAAGGCGGATTTTACCTGCAAGGCATATTACGACGGAAAGCCCGTCGGCGAGGGTATGCTTAAAGACGCGGCGGGTAACGCCGTAATGCAGCTTGAACTCGATGAAACGCACCTCTGGGAACCCGGGCGGGGCAGGCTGTACGATTTGGAACTCACCTTCGGCGAAGATAAGGTCAGGAGTTATTTCGGGCTCAGGAGCCTTCGCCTTGACGGTATGAAATTCCTGATTAACGAAAAGAGCGTTTTCCAGCGCCTCGTACTTGACCAGGGATTTTATAAAAAGGGCATATACACCGCCGAAAACGACGAAGAACTGAAAAGAGATATTGAACTTTCCATGGAGCTCGGCTTTAACGGCGCAAGGCTTCACCAGAAGGTTTTCGACCCGCGTTTTCTTTACTTTGCAGATATTGCGGGCTACCTCGTGTGGGGCGAATACCCCAACTGGGGGCTTGATTATTCCGACGCAAAGAGCGTTGACGTTTTCCTTGCCGAGTGGGGTGAGGCGGTAAACAGGGATTTCAACCACCCGTCGATTATCGGCTGGTATATACTTTGAAATATTCACACAAAGGCGGTTGACAAAACCCGTCCCTGTATAGATACAAGCGGAAATTACCACGTTAAAACTGATATATACGACCTTCACGATTACCGCTATAAGACGGACGAATTCAAAGCGAGTTTTGACCGCTTTGTAAGCGAAAATTACCTTTACGAACACGTTCTGGACGATAATCCGGGCCGTCAGACCTACCGCGGGGAACCCGTATTCATAAGCGAATACGGCGGAATAAAGTGGGAGGCTGACAGTAAGATTAGCTCGTGGGGCTACGGCGAGGACGTTAAAACGCCCGAGGAATTTGCCGAAAGGTACTGCGGTCTTACGGACGCGATAAGCCGGAACGAAAAGCTTTTCGGCTTCTGCTACACCCAGCTTTACGATATTGAGCAGGAGCAAAACGGGCTTTACACATACGAGAGAAAACGCAAGTTCGACGACGGTATATATGAAAAAATAAAAGCCACAAACGAAAAGAAGGCGGCAATCGAATAAAGGATAGATTTATGGGAAAAGTAAAAAAGATATTTAAAGACATAAAGCAATACTGGAAGGTGCCGCCCAAGGGAAGGTATATGAGCTTCAAGGAAATCGTATCCCTTTCGGTCGGCTGTATCGGCGTTAAGTTCATAGTTTACTGCGTGTCGCAGATGATAATCGCCATAGGCAACGCGCTTATAGGAAATACTATAGGTATTGACCCCAAGGCGCTTTACGTTATCTATATTATCAGCGTGCTCTCGGGCTTCCCGCTAACGGCAGTCAGAGCAAAAATGATAGACAATACCCGCAGTATGAAGGGAAAATACCGCCCATATATTATCACTATGGGTATCCCGACTGTTGTGCTCGGCGCGGGCTTTATCTGGATGCCGTACGAGAATATGTCGCTGTTTATGAAATGTGCGGTAGTTCTCGGCTTTAACATAGGCTTTCAGTTTTTCTATAACTTTTATAACGACGCGTGCGACAGCCTTATCAACGTCCTTTCGCCCAACAGTATTGAGCGCTCGGACGTGCTTTCGATAAAATCGGTTGTTGAAAATTTTTCACCGTCGATTGCGAGTATCTTCCTCCCGATAGTTGCAAAGCTTATAACGGGAACGGACACTATTTACGATTTAAGGATTTACCGCGTTCTCTTCCCGCCGATGCTGCTTGCAGGATTTTTCATCTCGCTTCTTGCGTACGTAAACACCGAGGAAAAAATCGTTCAGGCGAAAACTCACGTAATTCAGATGAAATTCACGGATGCGTTCCGCGCGATTGCAAGGAACAAGTATTTCTGGATTATCTCGCTTGCGGGCTGGCTCGGTTTTCTTGAAGGCTCGTTCAACAGCATACTCGGCTGGATGTATAACTATCAGCACGCCTGTACCGCGGCGCAGTACTCCCTAGTAATAGCGATTGCGGGCAACGCCTCGTTCTGGCCTAATCTCGTAGCGCCGTTTTTCATCAGAAAATACGGTAAGAAGAAAATTCTTGTATTTACCAACGTTCTGAATATCGGATTCATTCTTCTTATGCTCCCGATAGTGAGGAGAACCGGCTCGTCTTACATAATCTGGCTTCTTCTCGGCTGTACCTTCGTAAACCAGTTTATAACCTCGCTCGGTCATCTTATCAACCCGAGCGTAAACGCGGATATAAGGGACTATCAGCAGTATATTACGGGTGAGAGAATTGACGGGATGTTCTCGGCGGTAGGACTTATCGGCAACGTAATTACGCTTACAACCGGCTTCGTTCTTCCCGCGATTTACGAGCGTTCGGGACTTAATCAGGAAGTTGCGGTATCCCTCGGTTACAGCGCCTCGAACGTTTACGACGTGCTTTATAATCAGGAATACTTTATTAAAATAAGCAGCGTGCTTATTATCGCTTCGGTAGTCGGCGCCGTGCTTAACGTTATCCCGTTTTTCTTCTATGACCTTACCGAAACAAAGCAGAAGGCGATGGTTCAGGTACTTAAAATCCGCTCGCTCTTTGAGGATTATTCAAATAACGTGCTCTCCGATGACGCGCTTATTGAAACGGTTGAGATTATCAATCAGGCGAAGGAATACGAGGGAAGAGAAGTTATGGAAATTAAGAAAGGTACGCCAAAAAAAGAGAAGAGAGAAATCAGGGAAGAAAACGAAAAAATCGAAATATCAAAATACGTTATCCGCGAGCTTACGAGGTTTGATACCGAATATGGCAGGGCGCAGCTTGAAGGCGCAAAGCGCGTATGCGACGCGGGACTGGGCGGTTACGCCGATTGCTTTACTCTTACAAAAGAGCAGGCTAAGGCTATGCCGAAAAACACCGAAATTGAGCGCGAAAGAAGAAGGGACGCCCTTATTCAGCTTGCTAATATCAAAGCCGCCCGCAAGGCTGTGAAAAAGTATTATGCAAACGGAATTGAAGAATTTGACGCCTCTGTATTTGAAGGACTTTTCAAAGCCGAGGACGAAAACAGCAAGCGCCTTTCCGACACCCTTGACGCCCTTAAAGAGGCGAGGGAGAAGAAGGATAAGCAAGAGGCGGCGCGCTTAAAGGGCGAAATTAAAAAGATAAGATATGAGCGCGCTAAAATAGACGAATCAATTAAAGAAGCGACTGAAAAGAACTCGATTTATTACCGCGCCTCAAAGCCGTATCAGGATGCACGAAGGCTTCTTCTTCAAAGCGAAAATTACAAACACCTTGACGAGATAATGTCACTCTACGAAGCGGCAAAACTCAGAGCAGAATAAAAAAAGACCTCCCTGAGCCCCGCTTGTCATAAGGATGTTACGCCTCAATAATCAACTCTTTTGCACAATTAGTTCGTTAAAACTAACGGCAAGGCGCCAGCCTTGCCGTTAATTTATGCCTGCTACTTGCATAAAATATTTGATTTTGAGGTGCTTTGCAGTTTTAATCGTTTGATTTTATTCAGATTGGTTATTACAAAATTGTTTGCATACTTGCCGTATTCAGGCGATTTTTAATCGCCAAGATGGGTGAAAGCGGACGATTTAAACCGTGACCTCCTTATGGCAAGCGGGGCAACGGGAGGCCTTTTTATTTTACTGTGAAAGGATTTCGGCGATAGCGTCGTAAACTGATATCGGGAGCGAGGATTTTTTAAGGGCGCGCCACAGCTCGTCTTTATCTTCAAGTCCTTCAAACGCTTCGTACGCTTTCGCTCTTTTTGCGGTGTCGTCGTTCCAGCGCGACATAATATTTATTATCCTGTCGCGATAGCTTTCTTTTTCAATCTCTTTCGGGTTTTCAAGCGTAATAACTATCTCGTCCTTTGAAAACTCGCGGGTGACCGACGGCGCGTCAATATCCCTGAAAACAATTTCATACTGCCTGTTTTCGGGGATTACGCTCAAATCGCCTTCAACGCGGATTTTAAGAGTAACTGTATCGCTCTTTTCGTCGTACGAATTTTCAAAAACGGTTTTAGCGGTGTGCTCTTCGTAATCGGTCTTGCCGTTATCCTCGAGCATTGTGAAGGTGTTATTGCCCTTGAATACCCATATCTCGAGCTTTTCGGGGTTTTCGCTTGAATTGCCCTTATCTGCCGAAAGCGGAATAACAGCGCCGGGTTTTGCAAGAACGGGGATAGTATAAAGCTCGCGCGAAAGGACGAGTTTTTTATCGCCGCTGTATTTTTCAAGAGTGAAAATATCGGTATATTCTCCCTCAGGGAGCCACGCCTCAACGCTGCCCTTGCCGAGTTCCTTGCTTTGCGGCGTAGTAATCGGGCAGACCATAAGCTCGCTGCCGAACATATACTGATTGGGCACGCTGTACGCGTTTTTATCCTCGGGATACGAGTAGTACATAGGCTCGCAGATAGGATAATTTTCCGCATTGCATCTTCTGTCCATAGTAAAGATGTAGGGGATGAGTTTATGTCTGAAATTCAGCCACTTTTTAGCGTCAAGATATACGTCCTGACGGTATTTCCACGGCTCCTTGCCGAGCAGCTCGATAGCCGTTGAGTGAAGACGGAGAATCGGGGAGAATACGGCGTATTCAAT
Source organism: uncultured Eubacterium sp. (assembly GCA_905233805.1). Taxonomy (GTDB): domain Bacteria; phylum Bacillota; class Clostridia; order Oscillospirales; family Acutalibacteraceae; genus Eubacterium_R. The sequence continues at coordinate 10,064 of CAJOER010000099.1, forward strand.
CCAGCGAAGGTATAAATCGTCGTCGCGGTAGCCCCTGTGATGGCCGCCTATATCGTGGCGCCACCAACAGTAGGCAACGTTTGCGGCGGTGTTCGTAAAGTAGGGCTGGAACTGTAAAACGTCCCACATAATCG
>CAJOER010000100.1 GCA_905233805.1 uncultured Eubacterium sp.
ACTCCTGAAGGCACAGTTGATCGCCTTTCGACCTACGACGAATTTCTCAACAATTACTCCGTCCGACGGTTGGTCGCCGAAAAATATTTGGCTTGAGGCTGAAACGTTTTGAACATGAAAACGGAGGCGGCTCCGCGCGGAACTGCCTCCAATATTTTTTATCCGAGGATCACGAGCGACTCGCGCACGATCTCGGTTGGGATGAGCCGCCTGTCCATCACCGTCTCGGTCTCGCCGCGGCACATCGCGGTCGCGGTGTAGAGTATCACCGCGAGCGTCGTCACCTTCATGCCCGCCGCTGCGGAACCGGGCGCGCCGCCGATGAACATGAGGCACTCGTATATGAGCCGCGTCAGCGGATGCAGCGACTCCGTCGGGATGACGCAGAAGCCGCAAGTCCTCGGCGTGACGGCCTGGTAGAAGCCGACGACCGCCCTGTCCGTAAGGGATAGCACCTGATACGCGAGGACGAGCGAGCGTTCAAGCAGGGTTGAATCTATAACGCAGACGGTACAGTCGGCATTTTTGTTTTTTATAAAATCCTCGGCGAGTTTTTCTTCGGGGGAGGCGGAAAAAAGAGAATAAGTACCCGGCAGGTCGTATACGGTATAGTCGTTAAATTTATAGTAAAAACGGCCGCCCTTGATATCGACGGTTTTTCCTATCCAGTTGCCGGTGTGGCGGTGCATACTCGTAAGCTCGTTGAATACCGTGCTTTTCCCCGCGTTGGGATTACCGGCAAGGGCTACGGTCCTTTCACTCATAGTACCGCCTCGATTCTTTGCGCTTCGGTTTTTCTGAGCGCTACGAGAGAGCCTTTGACGCGGTAAAGCACGGGGGACTTAAACGCAGCGCGCTTTATACAGGTAACCCTTTCTCCTTCGCAAAAGCCCATATCGCGGAGTCTTTCTGACAGTTTCTTATCAAATAAAAGAGCTTTCAGTTCGGCTGACTGTCCTTCTTTTAAATCATATAGAAACATAAAACCACCTCATGCCATTATATGGATGAGGCGGTTCGGTTGTTAAAATACTAAAGCTTAAAAGTTTTTGCTTCGCTCCAGCGCGAGTACTTTTTCACGCCGTTTATCTTTTTATATGCTCTTACTCTGTAACGGTATTTGGTTTTCTTTTTAAGCTTTTTCAGCGTGAAGGTGTTGCCCTTTGTCGCTTTTGTTTTTACTTTTGCATTGTACAGGTCTTTACTGTATTCGATTTCAAATCCTTCGATATTCTTCTGCTTATTTACGCTTACTTTATATGTGCTTTTGCCTTTTTTGCCCTTCTTAACCGAGGGGATTTTTATTGAAAGCGAGGTGTTGCAGTAAACTTTACCGAGGTCGTTTAAGGTTTTGTATTCATTATTGTAAAACGGCTCGCCATACTCAGGGTCGGTGTGGTCAAGAATATCAATCTTTTTCATATCCTTTTTCGTTCCCTGATAGTAGATGTCGGGACGGCAGTATAATGAAGAAGACCATATAACCTCAATGCTTTTCGGAATATAAACTGAGGATAAATCACTTTGGTAAAAAACGCTTTCCGAAATGATTTTTGAGCCGTTTTCAAATTCGGCGTAGGTTATATTGCTGCAATCAAAGGCGCTCTCTTCGGCGATGCAGTTTTTAGGGATTTTAATCTCTTTTAACTTTGAGCAGTCGCAAAAGGCGTAATGACCTATGAACTCGGTACTCTTCGGAAGTTTTACTGAAGAAATTCCGCCGCAGCCCGAAAAAGCGCTTGCTTCAATTCTTTTAAGCCCTTTGGGCAGGGTGATTTTTTCTAATTTGCCGCAGCTTGAAAAGCAGCCTTCCGGTATAATCTTAATCTTTTTGGGAAGATTGATTTTTTTAAGTGCGGAGCAGCCTGCAAACGCGTCGCTGCCTATCTTCTTAACGCTTTCGGGAAGGGAAACGGTTTTAATTTTCCGGCAGCTGGAAAAGGTGTACGAACCTATATAGGTAACGCCCGATTTTACTTCAACCTTTTTTATCTGTTTTGATAAGCTGTAAAACGGGGAAGGGTTTTCAGTAGTCCAGACGGCGGTGAAATTTTCCATTTTTCCCTTGCCGCTTATTGTCAGCAAGCCCGTTTTTGTATCAAGCGAGTAGCTGACTTTTGCTCCGCATTTGCCTTTTGTTTTTTGGTCTGCAAATGCGTAAGGGGTGCTGAAAGTCAGTGATATAACAATAATAACGCTGAGTAAAATGCTTATTGTTCTTTTCATTTTTTACACCTCCTTAAAAGTAATCGGCGAAGCGGTATAATCGCTCTCGTCTTCATAATCAAGGATATAAACTATTCTGTTGCAGTATTCCTCTGCCGCAGAGCCTTTTTTGCCGTAAACGGTAAAGCTGCTCTCGTTGTGATATCCGCCCACGTTATCGTCTGACCAGTAGCGGTATCCGAAGGCGCAGAAGCCGATATTCTTTACGCTTTCGGGTACGGTTACTGATTTGAATTTGGGGCAGTTTGTAAATACGGTATCTCCGATTGTTACAAGCTTTGAATTGAACTTTACCTCAGAAAGATACGGTGCAAACGCGAAGGCGTTGTTTTTAATCGTCTTTACACTTGACGGAAGTTTAAATGACTTGTTCTTGCTTCCGGCGGGATATGCGATTAAGACCGTTTTATTCTTATTATAAAGTACTCCGTCTTTTGATGAATACTTTTTATTATTCTTATTTACGGTTATTTTCTGAAGATTTTTGCACGTGCATTCGGTAAGGTGAGAGTAATTGACAAAGTTGTTTTCGCCTATCTTTTTAACGCTTTTCGGGATTTTTACGTATCTGATACGCTGACAGCCGGTTATTGCACAGTCACCGATATATTTTACACCCTCGGGAATTACAAGCTTGTCGGCGATGGAACCGAAAAGTGCATTATCTGCAATAATAGTTGTGCCTTTCTTAATCTTGATATTAAGGGCGTATTTATCACAGCCGATAAGATAGCTTTTTATGTAGGTGCATCCGTCTTTGGAAACGCTGTTTTTCTTAATATAGCTTTGGCTGAGTGCGTTTGCGGCGATGCGTTCAAGCGTTTTGGGGAAACGGATTTTCTTGATTTTGCCGTTATATATCGCCTTTTCGCCGATTGAGGTTACACCGTCGGGAATATAGACGCCGGTTACTGTAGCTTTTTTATTGCCGTCGGCATTTTCAAACGCGTTGTCGGCAATAAGAGCAGTGCCGTTTTTAATTTTGAACTCGCCTTTTGTTCTGTCGGTAAAGGCGTTGATAAGGTATTCGCCTAAATAAAACGCACTCTTGTTTTCGCTTACCGCTTTTTTGTAAAGGGCGGTCTGATAAAACGCGTCTTTTTTAATGCTTTTTATATTGCCGTTAAGCGTAATGCTTTCAAGAGAACTGCATTTTTCAAAAGCCTGAGTTTCAATTGTTTCGGCATTTTTAAGGTTTACGCTTTTGAGTGATTTGTCTTTTACAAAAGCGAACGCGCCTACAGTTTTTATGTTTTCAAGATTAATGTTTTCAAGGCCTGTGCAGTAGTAAAACAAGCCCCGTTCAATTTTCTTAAGCGATTTCGGCAGGGTGACGGCTTTAAGCTTGCTGCAGTAGCAAAAAGCGAGGGGATACGCCTTTTTTAAACTGCTCAGATTTGCCTCTTTGACAGCGCACGAGGAAAAAGCATAGTTGCCGATATGCTCGATGTTTTCAAGATTAATGCTTTTAAGCTCGTAGCAGTAAGCAAATGAGTACTGACCGATTATTTTTACACTTTCGGGCAGGGAAACGCTTACAAGACTTTCGTTGTCGGCAAAAGCGTAATCCTCAATTGCGTTTACAGGCTTACCGCCTAATGTCTGCGGAACCGTTACGTCGGTTTCGGTTCCTTTGTAACGTACGACGGCAACGCCGTAGTGTGTGTCGGGCGAGTATTCAAAATCGCCCTCTGTTTTTGTTTTGTAATAAGCAAGCGCGCTGAGCGGACATACGGACAGCATAATGCAAAGACATAAAACAAAACTTAAGATTCTTTTCATTTTCATTTTCATTCCTCCATGGACCTTTTGTTTATTAGTACTTTAAAAATGAAAAATACAACAAATCTTATATAAAAAGTTTTATAACTACTTTATATCGTCGGTAATTATTTTCTCTTTCCACGTGCTTCTCGGGACGGTGCAGTTAAAATCAAGGAGTTTTAGATTCTCAACATGCCTTGCCCATAGCGCGTAGGCGGGAAGGTTCCTGAAACGCCAGGACTCGGGATAAACGTCGCTGTATTCGGGGATAAAAGAGCGTTTATCATACACTTCCTTATACGGCGCATATTCCATATTTATATTCTTAAGAGTAACGCCTTTAACATCTTCAACACCCGACGCTTCAACGTTTTCAATGTAAACGTTTTCTATTTCGCCGAGCATATCAAAGGTTTCTTTTGAAACGGTTCCGCCTTTTTCCTTCTTTTTTCCGAATTCAACGGCGTTTGCGCTCTCGGCGGTTACTTCGGCGGCGCGGTTTCTGTTACACAGTCTTATAAACACGGGGCAGGTGACTCTGTCCATTTTTATATTTTTAACCGTAACGTTTTTAACCTTCGCCCCGTCAGCGGATTCAACGGCGATTCCGCTTACCGTGCCGGGATAAATATCGTTCATAAAGAAACTGCAGTTTTCAACGCTCACGTTATTTATATCATAAGTGGTTTCAGTGCCGATTTTAAATGAATTTGCGCAGGATATTACCTCGCAGTCCTTTATACTGATGTTTTCAATCGGCTTGCTGTTGCCGAGCCAGA
>CAJOER010000101.1 GCA_905233805.1 uncultured Eubacterium sp.
GCAGGGAAGCATAAATACAAAAAACATAACCCACATTGAAGCGTGAAAATTTATCAGTGCAAGCGATATTAACGGAAGCGCAATCAGCGGTTTTACACTTTTAGTTCTTATGTATTTTTCAAGGCAGTATATTTCAAGCACAAGAAGAATATAGGTAATAATCTGAGGTCTTGTGTTGAAAAACAACTGTGCGAGAATAATATCCGATGCAAAGGCGGTCAGTGCCGAAACAAAAAAGTTTTCGCTTATCAGGTAAAACAGGCGGAAAATAATAACGCAAAACACGGCGTAGCAAAGTATAACAAACAGAACTATACCGACTGCGCCGAGCTTTGAATAAATGAAATAGAATATAACGTCGGTCAGCCACTGCTGAACGACGATATTCATATCCGTATGCATTGACAGGAAGTCTTTTACCGGAAATCCGTTTTCAACTATATACTGCCCCGTGGGGTAGAGAAAGTAGAAATCGTTTTCGGGTATGCGGTTTATAAGCAAAATTCCGAAAGCAGGCAGAAATAGTAAGAACGCCTTAAAGCCATTCGGGGCGGAATTAATGCTTATTATACTTTTTTGTTGCATCTGTTTACCCCGTTCAGCTTTTGAGTTTATACAGCGAGGTGCTTTCAGAGGAATACAGCTCCTCATAATCGCCGTCGCGGCTAAGGGAGGTTTCGAGGATTTCCTCGGTTTCCTTGTCAACTATAATATAATTGAAACCGTATTTATCAAGGAAGTCTTTGTAATACTCTCTGCCGTTTTTAACGTCCATATGCTCGCTGAAATAGTCGAACTCGCCGTTATTCTTTTCAAGGAAAAGCTCGGCTCTGCCGTCGATATAAGGATGATATCCCTTGAATTCCATATACTGCCCGTAGTTGAAGCCCGCATAAAGAATAATCTCGTCCTTTTCTGTTTTGAGAATATCGCAGATTTTGTCCATATCCTCATAAGAACTCGTCGTTTCTTCCTCTTCATTGTTGACGGGTTCCATGGGGTTCATAACAACATAGCCAAGGACTCCGCCGGTAATTGCCAGAGTGAGCGCAATAATTAAAATAAAGTTGCGCTTTTCTTTTTTAGTTCTTTTTCCTTCGGTTATGTTGAGCGTAAAACTGCAATCCTTAATATAATATGAAAACGCAGCGGCGGAACCGATTACAAAGTACGCGATTGATTTAACGTTCATTAAACCGAGCAGCGCCGTTCCTGCAAAAAGAAGAACGAAACGGGTTGTAAAATTGTTCTTTCTCAGCGCAATTATAATTGCAAGCATCACAAAGAGAAGCGGGAAGTAAACCTTGCCCGCGCTGGAACTTATACTCGGTGGCAGCATTTCAACAATATTTGAATTGAAATCTTTAATTCCGAAGGAAGAAAAGATATAGGTCATCGCCTTTAATCCGTAAGGGTTTGCGAACCCGAGCGCAAAGCATACCGCGCCGCAGATAATGAGCGGGAGCAGCTTGCAGCATGGCTCCTGCTTAATCTTTTTAAAGTTGAAGGGTATTGCCGCCGCAACGTATGGGAGCGCAAATACGAACATCATAAGCCACATTGAGCAGTGAAGATTTATGATGAGAAGCGATATGAACGGTAAAACGAAAAGCGGTTTTATGCTCTTTGATTTTACATATTTTTCAAGGCAGTAAATTTCAAGCGCAATAAGTATAACCGTAATCGCCTGCGGCCTTGTTACCATAAACATAACCGCCATAACTATATCCGCAAAAAATGCAACAGCGCAGGATATGAAATGGTTTTCGGTAATAAGCATTAAAAGCTTATACATAACGAAACAAAACGCAATATAGCAAAGACTTACGAATGCGAGCATTCCTGCCAAGCCGAGTTTTGAATAGATGAAATAGAATATAACGTCCGTGAGCCATTGCTGAACGATTATATTCATATTTATATGCATCGAAAGAAAATCCTTTACCGGAAATCCGTTTTCAACTATATACTGCCCCGTGGGGTAGAGAAAGTAAAAGTCGTTATCAAGCGACATATCAATAAGAAAGAAACCGAGGACGGGCAAAAACGCAAGAAAAAGTTTAAACCCCTTCGGCATTTCGTTTATATTGATTTTCCTTATATTATCCATATTTTTTCTCCGTTAGTATTGAGATTGATTTTATTATATCATAAAAGTATTATTTCAACAAGCATATTATTTATCGGACAAAATATATATACAATAGGGAAAAAGTAAGAAATATATAAAAAACTTTAAAAAAGTATTGTATTTTTAATTCTTTCCGTTTATAATGTATTAGTATAAATATATTCATAGCAAAGCGAAGTTACATTATTCAGGAGGTGACTTTACTATGACAGGCAAGACTATGACCTTCCAGATAGGCAGAGAAAACGACGATATAATGAAGGAAACCCTTACCCAGGTTTTTGACGCTTTACAGGAGAAAGGCTATAATCCGATTAATCAGATAGTAGGTTACATTCTTTCGGAGGACCCGACCTATATTACAACTCATAAAAATGCGAGAAGTCTTATCAGAAAGATTGACCGCGACGAACTCCTTGCGGAAATGGTAAAGTCCTATTTAGGATAACACAGGGAGGTCTTTATTATGGCAGAAGAAAAAAAGACTGCGGCAAAGAAAACAGCGGCTAAGAAAGAAGAAAAACCCGCTGCCAAGAAGACGGCGGCTAAGAAGGAAGAAAAGCCTGCCGCTAAGAAAACGGCAGAAAAGAAGGAAGAAAAACCCGCTGCTAAGAAGACGGCCGCTAAGAAAGAGGACAAGCCCGCCGAGAAAAAAACAACAAAAAAGACGGCTGCTAAAGCCGAAAAAGAAGAAAAGGGCGACGTCAAGTTTGAACAGTATAAGGGTAAACCGCTTGTACGTTCCGGCAATACGCTTTATTACGGCGATTTAAACGAGCCTTATGTTATTTGCCTAACAATAAAAAGCGAGTCTGAGATTAACGGCGTTAAGACTGCCGACGATGTTCAGGTTCAGCTTATCGCTACCGACGAAACTCTTTCACCCAAGGACAGAATTCTTAAAAAAGGTGAGAGAAAAGGCTTATATGAAGCTTTTGACCTCGGCGAAGCATGGCTCGAAAGACAGCTAAAAAAAGGTTAATACTTAACTTAAAAGAAGGGTTTGCCCCTTCTTTTTTTATGCGAAAAAATATTTCAAAAAAGTCTTGACTTTTCTTGACCTTTATGGTATAACATACACGAAGGTTAAAGAAAGTCAAAATCAAATTTGACTTTTAACCGCAAATCTAAAAAGAGAGAAGATGATTAAAAAATGAAGATGAGCGACTTAATTGCCGATATGATTCTTGATATGTTTGACGACGGTACCTCTACGGTACAGATTCAGCGAAACGACCTTGCAAACCGGCTGGGCTGCGTTCCGAGCCAGATTAACTACGTAATAACCTCGCGCTTTACGCCCGAGGCGGGCTACAGAATCGAAAGCAGGCGCGGCGGCGGCGGATATATACTTATCACCCGTGCCGAAAGCAAGGATAACGCGCTGATGAGCCTTATCAATTCAATCGGTTCCTCAATAGACGAGCGAACGGCAAGGGCTCATATATATAACCTTAATTATCAGCACGTTATTGACGACAAGGCGGCTAAAATTATGCTTTCGGTTCTTGCCGAGGTAAACTTCAAGTCGCTTGATTTTGAGGAATCAAAAAGAATCAGGGCAATACTATTAAAGAAAATGCTTATTGCATATATTGACTAAGGAGATGATTACCGTGAAATGCACGCATTGTAATGAACGTGAGGCGAACACTCACATTAAAAGAATAATCAACGGAAAGAAAGAAGAGATGCATCTCTGTGAAGAGTGCGCAAGAGAGCTCGGCGTTATGGATGAGTTCAGCTTTGAGCCCTTCACCGCTGACTCGCTGTTCTCAAATCTGCTTTCCTCGGGAGCAAAGGCGCTCAACACCCTTACGGGAATTGACCGCTGTACCTACTGCGGCTCCTCGTGGAACGATATAGTAAACAGCGGGCTTCTCGGCTGCTCTCACTGCTACGACCGCTTTGAGGACAGACTAAGTCCGAGCATTGAACAGCTCCACGGCAGAACGAAGCACGTCGGTAAGATGATAAGCTATACCGAGGAAGCCGAGCCCGAAAAAGAAAAGGCGGAAAAGCCGGATAAGCTTACCGAGCTTAAAGCAGAGCTTAAAAAGGCAATTCAGGAGCAGCGCTTTGAGGACGCGGCGAAAATAAGAGATGAAATCAATTCACTTAACGGGGAGGATAAATAAATGATTCAAAAATTATTCCGAAATACGTCTTGCAAGAAATCTTGCAGACTCTCCCTTCCCGTCAAGAATGAGCGACGAGATAAGAAAAAACGTAACGAAAAAGATTTATGCAACCGTCAAGAGCTCGGAGCTTGCTAACGAATACGACGTAATAAACCTTGCGGACGTATCAAACGCAAAGGCGGCTTCCTATGCTGAAAAGCAGCTCATAAGCAGAGAATTCGTAAGAAATAAGGCGAAAAGCTCGTTCATCCTTTCAAAAAATGAGGACGTTTCGGTTATGCTCTGCGAGGAGGACCATATAAGAATCAACGCCTTTTCGGCGGGCGAAAGTCTTGACGAGGCGTATAAAAAAGCCGACGCTCTTGACGAGCTTTTCATAAATTCGTTCAAGCTTGCGTTTGACGAAAAACTCGGCTTCCTTACTGCGTCGCCATCAAATCTCGGTACGGGTATGAAGGCGTCCTGCGCGCTTCATCTTCCCGCGCTTGTTAAAGAGGGCGCAATATACAGAATTTCCGCAATGGTCGGAAAACTCGGCTTAACGCTCAGAGAGCTGTATAAGGGTGCCGCAGGGGATATTTATATCCTCTCAAATCAGGTGTCCCTCGGAATAAGTGAAAAGAGCGCTATTGATAATCTTACATCAATCTGCGACAGAATTGTCGAGCAGGAGCGCGAGGCGAGAGAAAATCTTAAAGAAGATTTTGAAACCGAGGATAAAATCTGGCGCGCTCTGGGCATAATGAAGTCGGCAAGAAAACTTGAAAAAGAAGAGTTTCTCAATTACCTCTCTCTCATAAGACTCGGAATTTCTCTTGAAATCCTTGATATTGAATACAAAACCGTAGGCGATTTTATGTATAACCTTTTGGACGCGTCAATTATCGCCTACGCCAAAAAAGAGCTTGACGAAACGACCTGTGCAAAAGCAAGAGCGGAGGTCGTAAGGAACAAACTGAAATAACACGGAGTGAATTAATCACTCTGTAAGATAGGAGTGATAGTAATGTATAAGTTCAACTCTTTTACACAGAAAGCTAACGAGGTGCTTAACCTCGCAATTAAAGCGGCGGAAAACTACGGCCACAACTATATCGGCTCGGAGCATATCTTAGTCGGTATCCTTAAAGAGGGCAGCGGAGTCGGAGCAGGCGTATTAAACGCTATGGGCGCCGACACCGAGGCAGTTGACAATCTTATTAAAACCGAGATAGGAACGGGTAACCCCACAAAGCTTACCCCCGACGATTTCACCCCGCGCTCAAAGCGCATTCTTGAAATGTCGTTCCAGGTAGCAAGAAGTATGCGCCACTCGTTCGTATCCACCGAACATATTTTAATAGCGCTTATCAACGAGAGCGATTCGTACGCAGTCAAGTTTTTAAACGAACTCGGCATTAACGAAAGAGAGCTTGTCGAAGAACTTGCAGGAACCATGAGCGAAAGGGATATTGAGCATTCCCGCGACGGCAGAACGGGCAGAAAGGGTAAGAGCAAAACCCCGACTCTTGACGAGTTCGGCAAAAATCTTACCGACCTTGCAAGAGAGGGCAAAATCGACCCCGTTATCGGCAGAGAAACCGAGATTAAAAGGGTAGTTCAGATTCTCTCCCGCAGAAACAAGAATAACCCCTGTCTTATAGGTGAACCCGGCGTCG
>CAJOER010000102.1 GCA_905233805.1 uncultured Eubacterium sp.
TGAAACCTCGCCGATTTCAAGGGTAACGGAGGAGACCTTGGTAAGCCCCTGCTCCTCAGCTACCTCCTCAATCGTTTTTATTACGTGAAAAACAATACCGAGTTCGTGCATTATTTATTCTTCTTTGCAGCCTTGTTAGCTTTTTTAATAGCAAATTCTCTCTTTATTGTATAGGGAAGAATTGCCTTGAGTTTATCCTCGGCTCTGTACATAGTCGAGCATTCGGGACGTTCTCTCTTTAAGGAGATAGCGTCGAATTCGCACTTCGTGGTACAGATACCGCAGCCTACGCAGCGGTTCGGGTCAACGATGGTTGCGCCGCAGCCGAGGCATCTTGCGGTCTCGGTCTTAACCTGCTCTTCGGTGAGCATTTTATAATCGTCCTTGAAGCCCTTCGGGTCAACTTTGCGGGTAGCTTCCGGAATCTGGCGCTTAGCGGTATCGTAGCTTTCAACCTTGAAGTCGTCCTTGTCAAGTTCAACGTAGTACCTCGGGTTACGGCCGATAGTAAGGGTTGAATTCGGCTGAACGAAACGGTGGATTGAAATTGCGCCCTCCTTGCCCATGGCGATTGCGTCGATTGCAAAGCGCGGTCCTGTGAAAGCGTCGCCGCCGACGAATACGTCGGGCTGAGCGGTCTGGAAGGTGAAGGTGTCCGCCTGAGCGGTCATATTTCTGTTAAGCTCAACGGCGGTTCCGTCAAGAAGGCCGCCCCAGACGATTGCCTGACCGATTGAAAGAATTACGTTTTCGCACTCAACGGTCTTTGTTTCATTTTCGTCATATTTGGGGGAGAAGCGGTGCTCCTCGTCAAATACGGATACGCATTTTTTAAATACGATAGCCTTGACTTTTCCGTTTTCGTCCTTGAGGATTTCTTTGGGTCCCCAGGAGCAGTTGATTTCAACTCCGTCTTCAAGAGCCTCTTCAACCTCGTCGTCGGACGCGGGCATTTCTTCCCTTGATTCAAGGCAGAACATGGATACGTTTTCCGCACCGCAGTGAACGCTTACTCTTGCGGCGTCGATAGCAACGTTGCCGCCGCCGACTACTACGACGTTTTTGCCTATATCGTACTTTTCGTCCTCGGCTGCCGCGTGAAGGAATTCAACCGCAGTGAGTACGCCCTCGGCGTCCTCGCCGTCAACGCCTGCCTTGCGGCCGCCCTGTGCGCCGATAGCCATATAAAACGCCTTGTAGCCGTCTGCGCGAAGCTCGTCAAGGGTGATGTCCTTGCCGACCTCTACGCCTTTTCAAGCTTATAGTTCGGGATACCGTAACGGAGCATTCCGCCGGGCTCCTTGTTCTTTTCAAATACGGTTACATTAAGATAGCCCTTTTCGGCAAGGTAGAACGCGCAGGAAAGACCTGCGGGACCTGCTCCGATAATTGCAACCTTTTCGGTAAAGCCCGGCTCGCGGTCGAATATTCCGTCAACCGTAATCTTCGGGATTACCTTCTTTGGAATAACTCTCGTTGAATTTGCGATATCGCGGTGGGCGAGGAACTTTTTAACGTCGTCGATAGCGATAGCCTCGTCAATTGTTCCTCTCGTACAAGCCTCTTCGCAGCGCTTGTTACATATATGACCGCAGACCGCGGGGAAGGGATTCTCTTTCTTAATAAGAGCGAGAGCTTCGTCGTATCTTCCCTGAGCCGCCATTTTAAGGTAGCCCTGAATTGCGATATGCGCGGGGCAGGCGGTTTTACACGGAGCCGTGCCCGTTTCGTGGGTGTTGATTCTGTTCTTATCCCTGTATTCGGGTTCCCATTTTTCGGGGCCCCATTTTACCGTGTCGGGAAGTTCCTGACGGGGGTATTCAACCTCGCTGCCGTCCTTTTTGCAGAGCTTCTGGCCGAGCTTTAATGCACCGGCGGGGCAGTGCTCAACGCATCTTCCGCAGGCAACGCAGTTTTCTTTCTTAACCTCGGAAACGTAAGCCGAGCGCGACATATTCGGGGTGTTGAAAAGCTGAGAGGTACGAAGCGCGTAGCAGACGTTTACGTTACAGTTACAGATAGCGAAAATCTTATCCTCGCCGTCAATGTTTGTAATCTGATGAACGAAGCCGTTTTCTTCGCCCTGCTTGAATATTTCAAGCGCCTGCTCTTTGGTTATATAGTGGCCGCCCTTCTTCGTTTCAACAACGTAGTCAGCCATATCACCTACGGCTATACACCAGCCCTCGGGGTCGTCGGCGCAGCCTTCGTCATAGGTTTTTCTTGAATAACGGCAGGAGCAGGGTGAAGCGGCATACTTTCCGTCGTATTTATCAAGCCAGTAGGAAATCTTTTCAAGGTTAATCGCCTCATTTTCCATTTCAATGGCTTTTTCAACGGGGATAACGTGCATTCCTATTCCGCCGCCGCCGGGAGGCACCATGGGGGTGACCTTTTCAAGCGGGTTACGCGTCATTCTTTCGAAAAATCTTCCGAGTTCGGGATGCTTCTGAAGAAGCTCGTAATTCATATTTGAGAACTCGCCCGAGCCGGGCACGAACATCGGGAGCACCCACTGCTTTTCGTGCTGCGGGTTTTCATAGTTCCACTCGATAAGACCGTTTTCGCTCATCTGTTCAAGAAGCTTTTCAAGATATTCGTCGCTCATATTCATATTTGCAACGAGCTTTTTCATATCTGCAAAGGTTCTCGGATGGCGTTTTTTCATCCTGAGCGCAACCTCAGCCATTTCGTCGGTGGGGCAAATGGTTGCAACCGCCCAGTACTCCGGGTCCTGCTTGGTGATTTTCTGAATACCGAGTACTATCGGGATACGGTCGGTAATCATTTTGCCAAGTTTTACAATAGGCTCGCGCATTACTACGGAATCGTCGTAAGTCCATTCGGGAGCATATTCTAACATTTTGTCCGGCATAAGTATTCTCCTTATCCAAATTATTCATTGATTAAGCGTCAATGCACGCAAAGACACATTATAATCGTTAATATTTTAACATTTTAGTTTGGTTTAGTCAACTAAATATATAAATTAAATATAAAATATAAACAATAGTTTATTTTTGTATTGGAATCAATTCTATACATAATAAAAAAGCAGCCCCAAGGGACTGCTTTAAAACTTCAATTACTGCTCAACAGGGTATACGGAAACCTTTTTTCTGTCCTTGCCGTATCTCTCGAAACGCACCGTTCCGTCGATAAGAGCGAAGAGAGTATCGTCAGAGCCGATTCCTACGTTGTTACCGGGATGGATGTGAGTTCCTCTCTGGCGGTAAAGAATGTTTCCAGCAAGAACGAACTGTCCGTCAGCTCTCTTAGCGCCGAGACGCTTGGATTCGGAATCTCTTCCGTTCTTGGTAGAACCCATACCTTTTTTATGAGCAAAAAGCTGTAAATTTAACTTAAGCATGGTTATTCCTCCGTTGTAATTACTTTAATCTGTTCAGGATACTGATTCTGAAGCTCCGTTAAGTGTAACTTCATACCTTTTAATATATCCTGCGCTTTTTCGGGTGAACTTTTTATATCGAGCCTCATATAGCCGTCGGCGTCTCTTGCGTCGGCGTCAAGTTTAATAACCTCGGTTACCGTGTTTGCCGCCATATAGCAGGCGCTTGACACGAAGGCGCAGAGAATGTCCGTTCCTTCTTCGCCGAGGCTTGAATGCCCTTTGCACTCAAAGCCCGTTAAGTTTTCACCGTTTTTTAAAAAGCTTACTCTAATCATTATGCTTTGATTGAGGTAATCTCAACCTTCGTATACGGCTGACGATGACCCATCTTGCGTTTTTCGTTTTTCTTAGGTTTGTAGGTGAATACAGTGATTTTCTTAGCCTTGCCGTTCTTGATAACCTTGGCCTTTACGGTAGATTTTTTGCAATCCTTGCCTGCCTTGAAGCCTTTGTCTGTGCCGACAGCGAGAACGTTATCGAAAACAACTTCCTCGTCAGCTTCGGCTGCAAGCTTTTCGATATAGAGAACGTCGCCCTCTTCTACCTTGTACTGCTTACCACCTGTTACGATAACTGCGTACATATTATATTTCCCTTTCATAAGACTCGCTACGATAGGCGTCGTCCAACACATTACGTGATTATCCTCTTCAAATCACAAGGTTTGATTTTATCAATACTTTGCTACGGAATGAACGAACTTCTTGTCTGCCCATAATAAGCGGCTTATAGATTATAACATATTAAATCAATTTGTCAAGACAAATATATTGTGAATATTTCGGGCGGAAACACAAGATATACGTAAAAATTTTTAACATACCTTTTTCAATTTACAATATAGAGAAAATATGATATTATAAAGAAAAGTTATAAAGGGAGGATTTGTTATGAAAAAGACTATATCGGTTATATTATCAGTGCTTATGACGGTAACCGCTTTCAGCGCCGTGCCGTTCAGCGCAAGGGCTGAGGACGTGGTTACTATCAGCAGTTATTCGGAATTAAAAGCTTATTCAGATAATTACGACCATTACGATTCAAACACAAGGATTGTTCTTACAGACAATATAGTCTGCACCGACAGTAACTGGGAGCCTGTTTTATCATTACGAGGAATCTTTGACGGTAATAATTATTCAATCAAAGGACTTGCCGTGCCGGAGGGTTATGGGGACAGAGCAGGATTATTCAAAACTGTTGCGTACGGCGCCTGTGTTCAGAACCTTACAATTGAAGACTGTAATATCGGCGGACGATACAACGTCGGAGCAATTGCAGCAGAAAATGAAGGAACGATTAAAAATTGCTGTAACAAGGCAAGCGTATTCACTTCTAATAATAATACGTATGCAGGAGGAATTGCAGGAGAAAACAAAGGAACAATTGAAAACTGTTACAATTCGGGAACAATTACGGCTAATTCCACTTTGGGATACGGCGGCGGAATTGCCGGCGGAAATTACGGTACAATAACCGGCTGTTATAATACGGGAAGGATTAAAACAACAGGCGAAGCATATGAATATGTCGGCGCAAAGACAGGCGGAATAGCAGGATATAATCACGCGTATAACGCATATAGTCCAATTATCACAGACTGTTATAACGCAGGAGAAATATCCGGCAATGAAGAAATCGGGGGAATCGTCGGTAAAAGCGACCCGGGAGCGGTTGTTGTAAATTGTTATAACAGCGGAAAGGTGTTTGCCGAGGGGGCCGGCGTATTTATAGGAGGAATTGCAGGGGATACCAGAGGTTCGGTACGGTACTGTTATAATGACGGAGAGGTATCCAGCGATAAGAATACTACATATCTCGGAGGCATTGCAGGCCTTATGACTTCCTCGGGCGAAAATTCCGCAGAAAGGATTGAATATTGCCGCAATTCGGGAGCGCTTTCCCTTTCGGGCGGAGCAAGCTATATCGGCGGAATATTGGGCAGCAACGGCTGTCTTGTCAGCAACTCCTATAATACAGGAAATATAACCGTAGCCGCAACTATTGGCAGCAGTGTTGCCGGCGGAGTGGCAGGGCCAAAAACAGTGAAGGTAATTTTAAAATCGGCGGAGTGGTCGGCAGCAATGGCAGCATTGCAACTAATTCCTGTTATGACCGCAGAGCCCTTAAAATTGAAGGCGCGAGCGCTGATAACGACTGGCTCGCCATAGGCGGCAACGGCACTGATGCAACAGTAAGTAACGTCACGGGACGGGATACCGCCGAGATGACCGGTTCATACGCTTTGACAAATATGGGGTTTACGGACGTCTCTGTGTGGATGACAAAAACTGACGGAGCAGACGAGGAAAGCGGCAGGTTTTACTGGTACTATCCTCACCTCAGAGGCTTTGATTTTGACGAAAGCGGCGCGCCGAAAACGGCTAAGGATATTGAGCCTTCCGACTGGCCCGCAAAAACGGAGGTCAGCGTCAATTGGAACGAACCCGATTCCTTTGTCTACGATAAAACAGACAAGGCGCTGAAACCGATTGCAGCCGTCGGCGGCAAGGCTCTTGACAAAAGCGAATACGGAACCTCTCTTTCCGTTAAGAATGGGGATTCGTACGAAATTACGGATTCGGCAGTAAACGCAGGCAAGTACAAGGCGGGCGTTTTATTCCTCACGCCGGGACATATTGTTATAGAAAAGAAATTTGAAGTAACTCCGAAAAAACTAAGCGTTACAGCTTTTTCAATGGAAAGCAACTATGCCTATAACGGCAGGGAGCAGACTCATACGGGAGTGGTTCAATGCACGGATACCGAGGGCTTTGACGCTTCAAAGTTCAGTTATACCGGTAACACGACAATTAAAGCGACCAACGCGGGCACGCATACGCTTGAGCTTTCAAAGGAAAACTGCGTTTATAACGACAGCAACTATGACGTTGAATTCTCAATCGGCTCTCCTATTGAAATGGATATTGCTCCGTCAGTGATTGACATAACGGCGGATAATAAAGAGACAAACCACGGAAGCGACCTTACCGCTCTTACCTATACAATTAAAAACTATCACGGCTGTTACTACAACCCCGACGAGCTCGGTATCACCCTGAGCACAAACGCGAATAAGAATAAGGCGGGGACGTATGATATTACCGTTTCATATCAGGAAAACACGAACTACGTCGTAAACACCATTAACGGCACATATACGGTAGGAGGTTCTCCGCACACATGGAGCGACACGGCTTACGAGTGGACGGAGCTTGAATCGGTTAAAGCAACGAGAAACTGCATTTACTGCGACGAAACGGAAACAGAGACGGCTGACGTAAATTCAGAGCAGACGAAGGCTCCGACCTGTACGGAAAAGGGCGAAACAACCTATACGGCGGAGTTTACAAATCCTGTGTTCGCAACGCAGACGAAGACCGTTGCGAATATTGATTCGCTCGGCGGTCACAAGTACGGCACAGAGGGCGACGAGCGCTTTACCTGTACGGTCTGCGGCGCGGTTGACGAAGCGCTTAAAGCCGAAGCCGAAAAATCCGATAAGGCAGCGGCGGACAAGGCGGCAGCCGAAGCAAAGGCGGCGAAAGAAAAGGCGCAATCCGAATTTGCGGCAGGCGTTAAGATAACGCCCGAGGACGACGGGGCAACGGTTGAATGGACAAAGACTCCCGAGGCAAAGCGCTATGTGATTTACGCAGCCTACTGCGGCAGGAAAAAGTATAAGAAAATCAAGACCGTAAAGGGCAATATCACCTCGTTCAGGCTCAAAAAGCTGAGAGGTAAGAAGATTGATACAAAGAAAAATATCAAGGTTTATATAGTTGCTCAGAAAAAGGTAAACGGAAAGTATAAGAAACTCTTTAAGACCCCGACCTTCCATGTTGCAGGCAAAAAGAGCAGGAATACAAACATTAAGAAGATTAAGGTTAAGAAGGCAAAATTCACTCTTACAAAGGGAAAGACGGCAAAAATCAAGGCAACGCCCGTTCCCGAAAGCAAGAAAAAGAAGCCGATTAACCATGTGAGAAAGCTCCGCTATATGTCAACGAACACCGCAGTTGTAAAGGTAAGCAAAGGCGGAAAGCTCAAGGCAGTCGGAAAAGGCACGGCAACGGTCTATGTTTTCTCAAACAACGGAACGCCTAAGGCTGTTAAGGTTACGGTAGAATAATCAAACAGAAAGGGAGGGACTATTCTCCCTTATATTTTGTTACGGAAAAATAAAATTTTTCTTTACAAATTAAATTAGTTATGCTATAATACAACACGCTGTAAACGGTTTACTCGGTTTCGGGGCTGTTACACCTTACCGTTACTAATCCCATAGATGCTTTAAGATACGAATAAAAAACGGCGACACAGGGGTTGAGTTCTAAATCTAAAATTTAAGGCAAAAAGAAAAGGGCGCAGTCTGCGCCCTTTTTATTAATTGCTATTTAACTTTTACTTTTTTAGTTTTGCTCCATGCAGAATAAGCTTTTTCACCGTTACCCTGGTCAAGATATACTCTTACTCTTACATAGTATACCTTTTTACGCTTAAGTTTTTTAATCGTTTTTGAAGCATTTTTCTTGCCTTTTACTGTAACGGTCTTAACGCCCTTTTTGAATTTTTTGTTTCTTGAATACTGAACCTGGTAACCGGAAGCGTCAATAACGTTTTTAGTCCACTTTGCAGACATAGTCTTTTTCTTTTTGCTCTTAAGGGAACTGATTGAAACTTTTACGTGATTAAAAGAAGTAATGTTAAATTCATATTCGCCTATTAATCCGCCTGATTCTGTTTTTGCATAGACAGTAGCTTTTCCGTTTTTCTTGGGATATGCAATCGCTTTTTTCGTTTTTACTATTGATGATTTTGAGGATGAATAAGAAACCTGTGAGTTTGGAATAATGAAAGGATTTTCATAAAATCCGTTTCCGTAAAACTTAGCACACAAATTATATCTGAAATATTTAGAATCGCTTTCGAAATACAAATACGATTTATTAGCATTGTCTAAATCCATATCGGCCGTATGGCTGAATGACTCTATGGTGTTTGACATGTATGCTTCAGATGAACTGCTTGTTGAAAAAATTACATATGCAACGTATGTGTCGTCGTATTGTACAATAGCAAGTCCCATGCTTTTAACCGAAGCATAAGAAGAACCTGACAGTGCATCAGAGATTTGCACCTTGCTGTCAACATAACTATATTCAGAATCCGTGATATAGAAATAGTCGTGATATACGCTGCCGTAACTTGACGGAATCATTGAGTCAACTGTACTTCCGTCAGGACGGTATTTATCTCTTACGCTTTGGTCATTTGCATCATAAGTAACATAAAGCATTGATTCAAGCGCTCTCAGTTTAGCGATTTCGGTAAGTTCATTGTCAAGAACAACTGTGGCTAATCCTGCGCTCTGTCTTTTTGTGTTTACATTGTTCATAATCTGTTGTACAGAGGAATTGTAAGATGTGCCGTCTAACGTTATTTCTACACATTTTGAATCGTCGGCCTGAGCGGTAAACGTGATGCCGAAGCAACAAGCAGCCATTATAAGTGCCATTGAAATTGATAGTATTTTTTTCATAATAAACTCCTTTTTTATATGTTATATATTGATTATATCATACTGAATTACGATTATCAAATAAAATTTTTCTTTACAAATTAAATTAGTTATGCTATAATACAACACGCTGTAAACGGTTTACTCGGTTTCGGGGCTGTTACACCTTACCGTTACTAGCAGGCTATAATCAAAGAGTACGCTATCCACGAGGGTGACACCGGTTCTGCTCAGGTTCAGGTTGCGGTTCTCACTAAGAGAATTCAGGAACTCACCGAGCATCTTAAGACTCATAAGAAGGACCATCATTCACGCCGCGGTCTTCTTAAAATGGTAGGACACAGAAGAAACCTCCTTGTTTACATTTACTCCAAGGATGTTAACCAGTACCGTGAGCTTATCGCTAAGCTCGGTATCCGTAATACCATTGAGCGTAACATGGCTGAAAACGAGGATTAATTATCCGTACGGCAGGTGGCACAATTCTGTGCCGTCTGCCTTGTTTACTGTTTAAAGTACAAAACGGGAGGAGTAAAAATAGTGATAAACTGAAGGAATTAACGCGGGTTTAATTATTTCAGTTTATTACTATCCCTCCTCTCGTGAAAATAAAGAAAAGAGAGGTAAAATTATGTTTTTCAAGAATTTTAAAATCTGGGAAACCGAGCTTGCAGGAAGAAAGCTTACCCTTGAAACCGGTAAGATGGCAGGACTTGCAAACGCGTCCATTATGGCGCGCTACGGCGAGACCGAGGTTCTCTGTAACGTAACCGCTTCGGCTAAGCCGAGAGAGGGCGTTGACTTCTTCCCGCTTTCAGTTGACTTTGAAGAAAAGTTATATTCGGTAGGTAAAATTCCCGGCTCCTTCCAGAGAAGAGAAGCAAGACCGAGCGAAAAGGCTATCCTTGCGTCAAGATGCATCGACCGTCCTATCCGCCCGCTCTTCCCGAAGGATTTAAGAAACGACTGTTCGGTAGTTGCTACGGTTATGTCGGTTGACCCCGACTGCTCGCCCGAAATTACCGCTATGATTGGCGTTTCCGCGGCTATCGCAATTTCCGATATTCCGTGGGACGGCCCGATTTCAGGCGTTAACGTAGGTATCATTGACGGCGAAATCGTTATCAACCCGACTCTTGAGCAGAGAGAAAACAGCGACCTTAATCTTACGGTTGCATCAACGGCTGACCTCGTAGCTATGATTGAGGCAGGCGCTAACGAGATTGACGACGACACGATGTTCAACGCCATTATGGCAGGACACGAGGAAAACAAGAAAATCGTTCAGTTCATCAACGGTATCGTTGATGAGGTCGGCAAGGCGAAGTTTGAGTATGAAAGCTCTGACCCCGACCCCGAGATTATGGCTGAGATTGAAGCGTTCTGCATTGAGGACGTTAAAAAGGCACTCGACACCGACGACAAGAACGTACGCGACGAACGCCTTCTCCCGATTTATGAGGCGGTTCACGAAAAGTTCGACGAGCGTTTTGAGGAAAACCCCGAAAAGATTGAAGAGATTATGTACCTCGTTCAGAAGCACGTTGTACGCGCATGGCTTAAAGACGAGCACAAGAGAGTTGACGGAAGAGGAATCGACGAAATCCGTCCGCTCAACGCAGAAATTGACCTTCTTGCGCGCGTTCACGGCTCGGGACTCTTCACAAGAGGACAGACTCAGGTTCTTTCAATCGCAACGCTCGGCGGCGTAAGAGACGCACAGAATCTTGACGGACTTGACGAGCAGACCGAAAAGAGATATATCCACCACTACAACTTCCCCTCATACTCAGTAGGCGAAACGAAGCCGTCAAGAGGACCGGGAAGACGTGAAATCGGCCACGGCGCGCTCGCTGAAAAGGCGCTCCTTCCCGTAATTCCGAGCATTGAGGAATTCCCGTACACAATCAGAGTTGTATCCGAGGTTCTTTCATCAAACGGCTCTACTTCGCAGGGTTCAGTCTGCGGCTCAACGCTTGCGCTTATGGCGGCAGGCGTTCCGATTAAGGCACCCGTTGCAGGTATCTCCTGCGGACTCATCACGGGCGACAAGGGCGTATACGGCGACTTTATGACCATGGTTGATATTCAGGGACTTGAGGATTTCTACGGCGATATGGACTTCAAGGTTGCAGGTACAAAGAACGGTATTACCGCAATTCAGATGGAC
>CAJOER010000103.1 GCA_905233805.1 uncultured Eubacterium sp.
CGGAGCCGACCGTAACCCGCATCCTCAGTATACCGAGGTCAAGCACGTCTATCAGCCGATTGTAACAACCGAATCCGACGTTCAGACAGGCCGTTTCAGAGTCCGTTCGCGTTTCTTGTTTACCGACGTATCCGCGTTTAATTGTAAGTGGAAAATTGACTGTGAGGGCGAAACTGTTCAGTCCGGCGAGCAGGAAAAATTCGGACTTGCTCCGCTTCAGGAAGATATTATTGAAATACCGTACGATATTTCACAGCTTGACAGTGAAAAAGAAAATATCCTTACAATATCTTTCCATACGAAGAAAAAGACGCTCGGTTTTAAATCAAACGCCGAGGTTGCTTATGACCAGTTTGTTTTAACGGTTCCGCAGCAGCCTAAGCTTGACGAATCTGAGGACACGCTTAATTTTGTCAAGGATAAAAACAGCGTTGAAATTACGGGCGACGGCTTTTCCGTTAAGATTGAAAACGGAAGAGTAAGCGAATATATTGCCGATGGGGAAAACATTCTTAAATCTCCCATTGAACCCGATTATTTCAGGGCGCTTACCGATAACGATATTGACGTTTTGAATTTCGCGCCTCCGCTTATTGCCTTTGCGCCGTATTATAAATGGATTAAGGCAACTCAGTCCGTTAAGGCGCTTAAAACCGAGGTTGAAAAGATTAACAAAGCGGTAAAGGTGAAAGTTGCGCTTTCTGCTCATCTTCTTGATAAGGCGTATGTTTCGTATACCGTATATCCCGACGGAAAACTCGCCGTATATCACAGTGCCGTTCCGAAAGCCGACCCCGCTGGTACGGACGCGGCGAGGCGCCCTGCTATCCCGACAGAAAGAGCGGATATAAAATAGGCAAGTATTCAATGCCCATTGATAAGTTTGAATATACCTATATGCGCCCGCAGGAAAGCTCAACGCGCGCCGACGTAAGATACTTTACGGCAACCGATAAAAAGGGAAGAGGAGTAAAGCTCACGGCATATTACGATAAGCCGTTTATGTTCTCAGCCCTTCCGTATTCGCCCATGCAGCTTGAGGAATTTGAGCATACCGCCGATATTAAGAGAGATAACAATATTACTCTTACAGTTGACTCCGCTCAGCAGGGAGTCGGCGGCGATATGCCCGGCCAGGCTTACGTGCGCGATAAATATAAGCTTAAAAAAGGTGAAAAACTCAGCATAGCATTTTTATTCGAAATTATTAAATAATGAAACGAACCTTTGCACTTATAGGATTTTCCGAGGCGCTGACTCTGCTCATATTAAATCTGACGGAGATAAAATATATCCCCGTAATCGGCGCGGCGCTCGCGATAATCTTTATTACAACGCTTATATTGCCCAAATACAGACAGGAGATGGTTTTTCCTGTCTGTTTAGGTTCTGCGCTGTTTGCGTGTATTCTTTTTATGAGCGTTTATTACGCCGCTTATGCTCCGTCACAGGTGTTAAACGGGAAAGAAGCAATTGCTTCCTTTTATATTACAAGCCTGCCTCAGAAAAGCGAGAGCGGATATGTTTATATAGCAAAGGCAAAAACGGTAATGTTCAGCGGCGCGCCGCAGAATATTAAAATCAAGATAAAATCCGATTATCCGATTTATGCCGACGCGTACCGTCTTATTACCGCAAAACTGAAATTCTACTCGGTCGGAAATACTTCTTTTTCCTCATACGGAAACTGGGGAAAAGGAATATATCTCACCGCTCATATTAAGCAGTACAAAGCGGGCGATACCTGCGCAAACCCTCTTATGCTGACGCTTGTTAATCTCAGAAAAGATATTATCAACGTTTTGTATGAGAGAATCGGAGGTGATGCGGGTGCGCTTGCAGCGGCGCTGCTCACGGGCGACAGGAGCAACCTTTCGGAAGAAACGAATTTTGCATTTAAAGCGGCGGGAGCGTCCCATCTTATGGCGGTCAGCGGACTGCACCTTACCGTGCTTTCAGGCGCGCTGACGGGCATACTGAATCTGCTAAGAGTTAAGAAAAAGCCTGCGGCGGTTATCATAGTTGTATTTGTTATTCTGTTTTCTGCGCTGACGGGTTTTTCACGCTCGGTTGTAAGAGCGGGCATAATGATGTGCGTTCTTCTTTCGGGCTATCTGTTTAACAGGCGTGCCGATACCCTCAATTCACTCGGGCTTGCGGTGTTTATTATCTGTATGAACCCGTTTGCGGTAAGCGACGCGGGCGCGGTTCTCAGCGTTTTGGCAGTGCTGTCCCTTTGCACAGGCGCAAAGGCGGTTAAGGAATTTAACGGCAGTGCGGTTTTTAAAAGAAAAAACAGCGTGCTGAAAAGCGTTGCGGTTTATCTCCTCGACGGATTAACCGTGTCGGGCTGCGTCGTTTTCTTTACTCTGCCTGCCATGTATATTTTCTTCGGCTACTATTCCTTAATCGGCGTAATTATTAACGTGTTTATAGTACCTGTCGGAAGTCTTTCCACCGTGCTTTCGCTCGTTACTTATCTTTCCGACAAAGCGGGAATCCTGAGTGAATTATTCAATTCTCTTGAAAGAGGACTGAACGACTTTATAATTTCACTCGTAAAACTTTCGGCGGAATCGTCGTTTTCGGTTATAAAAACGGAAACATATTTCGGCGTAGTAATCGCCGTTATACTTGCAGTCTTTGCACTCTGTTTCTTTATAGGAAGCAAACGTCTTATGAGAGCGGCGGCGGTATTTTCAGTTTTTCTTATAATCGTTACAAGCTTTGTGTCACTTTCTCTTGATAATTCCGCGGGGCAGCTTCTGATTTGCGAAGACGGAGCCGTTGCCGTTGTTGACGGCGATAAAAGCGCGGTTTACGCTCTGAATACGAAAAATGACTATTACGCCGTGTCTTCCTTTCTTTCCTCCCGTGACAGAAACATCGATGCGATAATCGTAAGTAAAGACGATACGTACAGCCTTATGCTTGCCGAAAAATACGGCGCAGCTAAACTTATTTCGCCCGAATATGACGGGCAGGTACTGTCCGATACAAATATCAGCGAGTATATTTCCGAAAGCAGTTATAAATCAGGCGAGGGCGGTATTAAATACAGTATTGATTATTCATATAAAACGCCGCATTTTTCCTGTAGTGTTAACGGCTTTGATATTAATAATTACAAAAACGGCGGAAGATATAATATAATTCTTGCAAGAAAAACGGTTTCAGATTATAATGGAACTGTTGAACTTGATGAAGGCGAGATTGTTTACAATCTTTATAAAAACAAAACCTTTAATGTTAGGCGGTTAAACGTATGGCAAGGCTGAACGAGGCTTCGTTTAAAAATCAGATAAAAGAAAACAGCTTTTCTAACGTCTATATGATTTTCGGTAATGAGAATTATCTTAAAGACTTTTATATAGGAAGGCTGAAAAAGAAGCTGGTTAACCCGGCTTTTGCCGATTTTAACCTTCGCGAATACGAGGGTAAGGATATCAGTATCGACGACATAATTATGGATTCCCAGACGGTCCCGATGATGAGCGATTATTCGCTTATTATCGTGCGTGATTATCCGCTTAATAAAAGCAAAGCCGATATGGAGAAGCTTAAGGAGTTCTTCAAGGAACTGCCCGAAAGCTGTATTATCATTTTCTGGTTCGATACAATAACGGTAGAGCTTAAAAAGAAGGATTCCCCGTGGCAGGGCATAGTAAAAGCCTTTGCCTCAGCAGGCGATGCGGTTGAGCTCAACGAAAGAAGCGTTCCCGAACTTATCAGCCTTATTATCTCTTCCGCTAAAAAGAGAAACTGTACGATTGATAACTATGCCGCCAATTATTTAATCAAAACGGTCGGCACTGATATTCAGACCATATTTAACGAGCTTGAAAAACTCTGCGCCTACGTTGAAGGCGGAAAAATCACCTGTGAAATTATAGACAGCGTAGCCGTAAAATCCTTACAGGCAAAGGTGTTCGACATTTCAAAATTTATCCTTGCCGGCAACGGCGACAGCGCTATGTCCTCGCTGTTTACGCTCTTTTCCCAGCAGGAGGAGCCGCGGTTCATCCTACCCATTATCGCTGGATATTATATTGATATGTACCGCGTTAAATGCGCTAAGGAAGCGGGGAAAGTTCCCGCAGATATAAAGGAGTATTTTCCTTATAAGAACCGCGAGTGGATTATTGACAAGGCCTCGGCAGACGCGTCGAAAATTCCGCTTGAAAGCCTGAGAAACGCGCTTGATATACTGTCCGAAGCGGATTTGAAAATTAAAAGCTCATCCGTAAACGATAAAGTAATCCTTGAAGAGGCAGTGGCAAAACTCTTGCTGCTGAAATACAGATGATGAAAGAAAAACTGAAAATCCCGCAGGCGGTAATCGTAGAGGGAAAATACGATAAGATTAAACTGTCGGATATAATCGACGCGTTTATTATTGAAACCAACGGCTTCGGCATATTTCAGGATAAAGAGAGAATGTCATTTATTAAAAAACTCGCCGAAGAAAGAGGGCTGGTGCTTCTTACCGACTCCGACGGCGCGGGATTTATGATAAGGCATTATATTTCCTCGGGAATACCCAAAGACAGAATAACAAACGTTTATATCCCCGATGTTTACGGTAAGGAAAAACGCAAGAAATCGCCTTCAAAAGAGGGCAAACTCGGCGTTGAGGGTATGAGCAGGAAAACGCTGCTTAAAGCCTTTGAAAACGCGAAAATATGCGTTGAAACGAGCGAAAACGAAAACCCCGTAACCAACTTTGATTTATATGAACAGGGGATATCGGGAACTCCCGACGCAAAGCAAAAAAGAAAAGCGCTCCTTAAAGCGCTTGACCTTCCCGAATTCTTATCAACCAATTCTCTTTTATCATGCATTAATAATACTATGACAAGGGAAGAATTTTTAAAAATATGTAAAAAAATATAACGGGAATTATCCCGTTATTATTTTTTTAGTCTTATCTTCGCCGCAGGGGCGCGGCTCTTTAAAGCAAAGATTAAATATATCCGTGTATACGCAT
>CAJOER010000104.1 GCA_905233805.1 uncultured Eubacterium sp.
GCGGTTTTTCCTGAAGGAAAGCAACGTATATTCCTTCATTGATGTAATGCTCCGCCACTTCAATCGCGTTCTTATCTGTAACCTTATGGCCTCCGGTATCATAATAGCACTTCTCTTTAACGCTGCCAGAAGCACCACCGTAACCGCCCATCAAGCGCACCTCCTATGCCATAAATCGCTGTAGCAGGGAATCGGAATAATTCTGACACCCGGATATTTGGTGTAGATCCACTCTGGAAATCTCCCACATATTACAATCGCGTAGGGCGAAAGCGTTTGAACCAGAGTGTCCATGCCTCCAATGAAAAGGCGTTTCCCCTCAGGATCATTACGTATTGTATTCGTTGTTATAGCCACCGTTGAATGGTGAGGAAGACTGTCAAAACACCAATCCCATGTGTTCTCACCCGCAAACCCAGCAGTGGGAATAATATTCGGATTAATTTTTTGCATCGCATATGCCATGACACGATTTTTATAGCAGTTTCCGTTGAGATGAGTGTCCGCGGCGTACTTAATCGCCTCGTACATAGAGCCTTCGGGATACTGTATGGTTTCGGGTATATCGCCGTAATATTTAAGCCACGGCGCCTTAGGTCTGTTTTCCATAATCTTTCTCCGTTTCTCACAAATTTTAGTATATTATAATAAAATAAAACCGAAAAACAAACATTTGTCTAATAAGTTTATACTTATTTAATAAATTATGCCGTTTTGCCCTTTAAAATGACGGCGTAATGTGTTAAGATATAAAAAGAATATTTTTAAGGATAATAAAACTATGATGTACAAAATCAAAAGAGACCCGATTGAAAAAGTGCCCAAGTGGCAGTATATATTCTGGATTATTGTAAGAATTACGATGATAGGCTGCGCTACCTATTCGTTTATTCACGGCGATTTGGTAATGGGCTTTGAAAGCGTGTTCGTTTTCATTTTCTCCCACCTCTGGGATTTGTTCCAGATTCTCGGCAACGGCTCGTTTATCGAGGACGTTCCCCCTATCGCCCAGACCGCGCTGAATTTCATTATTCTAATGGGAATTCTCTTCGGCTCTTACCTTGAATGGTTTGATAAAATCGGCTGGTACGACGAGGTTATGCACTGCTTTACCGGTATCGTTTGCGCAATCTTCGGCTACGATTTTTCAAACGTAATTCAGAAGAGAAAAGGAAAGTGCGCGATAACCGTTTCGGCTATGTTCGGGCTTATGTTCGCCTGCACAATCGCGGTCGGCTGGGAGTTTTACGAGTTCCTTATGGATACCATCCACGGAACCAACCTTCAGCTCGCCAAAGAGGGCGTTGAAACCGCTATGTACGACCTTTCAAAATATCATAACGAATACGGCTACCTCGGGCTTGTTGACTCGATGACCGATATGATGCTCAACTCAATCGGCGGCGTAATCGGTATGATAGGTATGATAATATACAGAAAAAAACACGATGATTAATAAAGAGATTGAACTCATAGGCGTTGACCTTGACGGAACGCTTCTGACCGACGAAAAAACGCTCTGCCCCGGCGCGGAAGAAACGCTTAAAAGAGCGAAGGATAAGGGAATACACATAGTCCCGATAACGGGAAGGCCGTTTCAGGGCGTGCCCGAGTGCGTAAAGGCGCTCGAGTCGGTCGATTATTTTATCTGCTCAAACGGCGCGTGCATAATAGACGCCAAGACGAAAGAGGGCGTTTATAACTTTTCAATGTCAAACGAAAAAAGCCGCGAGGCCGTTTTGCGACGGCGTATGCTATACCGAGCAGGAAATCCTCGATTCCTATATCGGCTGTTTCCGCGGCTCGCCTATCGAAGAATATCTTCTTTCAACCCGCGTTGTAATTGACAGCATCGAAGCGCTTTTTACAAAAATGAATAAGCGCGCGGACGAGTTTTTCGTAAGCAGCGCAGATAAGGCGGAGCAGGAAAAAATCTCCGCCGCGCTCGACGCCCTCGGCGGAGTTCAGTACTGGTATTATGACGATAAATATATCGAAATTACGAGAGAGGGCTGCGACAAGGGCTCCGCGCTTGAAGCAATCTGCCGTCATCTCGGCGTAAATATTGAAAACACTATGGCGTTCGGCGACGGTGACAACGACCTCTTTTTCCTTGAAAAGGCGGGAGTTGCCGTGGCTATGGAAAACGCCTTCCCCTCAGTAAAAGCAAAAGCGGATATTATAGCTAAAAGCAATAACGATAACGGCGTGTGCGAAATGATTGAGGAGTTATTATGAAAATAAATCTTGAAAAAGCCGTGCGCTTACAGACCTTTAAGGGCTGGGGAACCTCCGCTTGCTGGTGGGCGCAGTCCGTCAGCGACGAAAAGACTCAAAAAGAACTTGCCGAACTGCTTTACGGTGACGGCGGGCTTAAGCTCAATATCTACCGCTACAATATCGGCGCGGGCTTTGACGAGGAGCTTAACCGCGTTGAAAACCCGTGGCGCAAAACCGAGTCTTTTATGCTCTATGACAGGGAAACCGAGGAGCGCAGCTGGGATTTTTCAAGGGATAAAAACGCCGTTTCTGTAATGAAAAAATGCCTTGATACGGGGAACGTTGACACATTAATTTTATTTTGCAACTCCCCGCATTATTCACTCTGCGCGAGCGGTCAGGCGTCGGGAAGCCTTCTTCCCCATACCTGCAACCTCCCGAAAATGAACTATAAAAAATTCGTCGGTTACGTGCTCGACGTGACTCAGCATTTTCTCGATGAGGGCTTCCCCGTGAATTACATAAGCCCGATAAACGAGCCGCAGTGGAAGTGGGGCGGAGCCCACGTCTGGCAGGAGGGCTGCCACTATGAGCTTTGCGAGGTAATCGAGATTTACCGCCTTTTCGCCGAAGAGATTTTAAGGCGCAAAATGCCCGTATTTCTCTACGGCCCCGAAAGCGGCGCAATGCTTGAGGACACGCCCGACTACCTCAAAGCCCTGACGGAGGACGAGCTTATTATGAAGGTGCTCCCCGTCTTTGCCTACCACTCTTACCACGCAGACGAGCGCCCCGAGGACAGGTACGAATTTAAAGAAAAGCTCGTAAAGCCCCATCCGGAGCTTCGCTTTGATATGAGCGAGTGGTGCGAGCTTCCTAATATGAGCCACACAAAGAATTTCAAGGGCGCTCTTATTACCGCCCGTATAATCGGACAGGACATAGTTTACGGCGGCGCCGAAAGCTGGACTACTTGGGTTGCCGCTAACAATATACATATTAAAGAGGACGGCTTTGATTACAGCGACGCCATACTCAGCGGCAACGTTGATTTTACCGAATGGACGGTAAACGAGCGGTTTTACGGCGTTGCGCACTATACGAAGCATATCCCCGTCGGCTCCGTTCCGCTTGATTTCGGGTTCAGGCCGAGTATTGACAACAACGACTTCAACGTCTTCGCCTTTGAAACGCCAAGCGGCGAAAAAGTCCTCGTCTGCGTAAACGAGGGCGCGGAAAATGAAATAGAAATCTGCGGAGATTATAATACAACCAGTATAATTATGTCGACGCAGGATGTAAAAGAGGAAACTGTTTTCGAGGGTAAATTCAAAAGCAAAATTAATGTCCCCGAAAATTCAATTATAACTGTTACGGTTAAGGAGTGATTCTATGATTACGA
This sequence comes from uncultured Eubacterium sp., assembly GCA_905233805.1. Classification (GTDB taxonomy): domain Bacteria; phylum Bacillota; class Clostridia; order Oscillospirales; family Acutalibacteraceae; genus Eubacterium_R. The sequence continues at coordinate 3,623 of CAJOER010000104.1, forward strand.
ACAAAAACATTGTACTTACGGGCGCGTCAAGCGGAATCGGCTTTGAGGTTTTAAAGCTTCTCGTCAAGGGCGACGGCAATAAAATCCTTGCCCCCTCGCTCAATTCCGTTGAAAAGCTCACCGGCTTTGCCGACAACGTTATCCCCATGGACGTTGACGTCGGCTCAAAGGAGGGCGTTGACTCAATCTTTGAAAAGGCAGCCGAGGTTTTCGGCGGCGAAAAGATTGACCTCTTCTATGCCAACGCGGGCTTCCCGTATTTCGAGGAATTCAATTATACCGACTGGGACAGAATTGAAAGAATTTTCAACGTAAACACCCTGTCCCCGATATACACCTACGCAAAGTACAGAGAACACCTTGACGGAAGAGAGGGCATCCTCGCCTACACAATTTCTGCAATAGGCCAGATGGCTATGCCCGGCTACGCGCTTTATTCCGCGAGCAAGTTCGGTCTTCAGGGCTTCCAGGAGGCAATCCGCGTTGAAAGGGATAATAAGAATATGCAGCTCACCTGCCTTTATCCCGTAGCAACCGACACTAATTTCTTTAAGGTTGCCGCCGACGGAGTTGAATTTGAAAAGCCCTTCCCCGTTCAGCAGCCCGACGTAGTCGCAAGAAAAATGGTTGCGGGTATAGAAAAGGGTAAAAAGTTCGTATCCCCCTGCGGCCTCTTCGCGCTCTCGAAGGTGCTTATGGGAATCTGCCCTCCCGTCAGAACCGTTTACTGGAATCTTGAAAACAAGAAGCTCGAACGCTTCAAGGCAAAGATTAAAGGAGATAAATAATGGCATACGATATGATGTTCTCGCCTATGAAAATAGGTAATATGGAGGTTAAAAACCGTATAGTTATGACCGCGGCTGAATTCAGTCTCGGCCAGATGAACGGCGAGCCGACCGAAAGAATGATGAACTATTTTGAAGAGAGAGCAAAGGGAGGAGTAGGGCTCATTATCCCCGGTATCTGCCGCGTAAACGATATGGGCGCCGCCTCAACCTTTACCCAGCTTTCCATGAGCTCCGACCGTCATATCGAGCCCATGCGCGAGATGGTAAGGCGTATTCACAAATACGGCGCAAAGCTCTGTATCCAGCTCCACCACCCGGGACGTCAGGGCTATGCAAGCTCAATCAATACGCTACCCCTGATTATCCCCTTTGCAGACAGGTTCCCGAAGATGCCGTCAATGCTTTTCAAAGCGACTCCGCTTCTTCTCGACCTTGAACAGAAAAAGGTCTGCTTCTCGCTTCAGTGCCCGTCAAAATGCGAGCTTTCAGCTCACGGCGCAACGCGAATTCACGCTATGTCAAAGCGCGAGGTGCATAACCTTCGCGACGACTTTATCGCCGCTGCGGTAAGGTGTAAAAAAGCGGGCGTTGACTGCGTTGAGCTTCACGCAACCCACGGCTATATTTTGCAGCAGTTCCTTTCCCCGAACACTAATCAGCGTACCGACGAATACGGCGGCTCCTTTGATAACCGCCTTCGCTTTATTACCGAGATTATTGAGGGTATCAAAACTCAGTGCGGCAAGGATTACCCCCTCATCGTAAGACTCGGCGTTGACGAGATGTACGATAAAATCGGCAAGCCCGGCAAGGGCTACGGCCTTGAAGAGGGTAAAAAAATGGCGAAGCGCCTTGAAGCCCTCGGCGTTGACGCGCTCAACGTTTCCTCGGCGTGCTACGATACGTATAACTACTGGCTTGAGCCGACCTCGTTTGAACCGGGCTGGAGAGCTTACCTCGCAAAGGAAATCAAGGGCGTAGTTGATATTCCCGTTATCGCGGCCAACTTCATCCGCTCCCCCGAGCAGGCGGAAAAGCAGCTTGAAGAGGGCTATCAGGATTTCGTCGGCTCCGCGCGTAACTTTATCTGCGACCCCTACTGGGCAAAGAAAGCCGAAGAGGGACATCCCGAAAGAATCAGGCGCTGTATCGGCTGTCTGCACTGTATTAAATCCTTTATCTTCAACGCCTCATATAAAGGCGCTCCCGGCGAGTGCGCGCTCAACCCCGCCGTCGGTATGGAAAAGGAATATGAGAATATGCCTAAGACTGGCAGAGGCCTTAAAGTAGTCGTAGTAGGCGCAGGCCCCGCGGGGCTCACCGCCGCGATTACGCTTAAAAAGAGGGGCTTTGAGCCGGTCGTTCTTGAAAAGGAAAAAGAGGCAGGCGGCCAGGTAAATATCGCCGCCTCGGGACCGCATAAGGATAAGCTCCACTGGGCTATCGAGGATATGCTCACCGAGTGCTCGCTGCTCGGCATCGAGATTAAATGCAATACCGACGCCACCG
>CAJOER010000105.1 GCA_905233805.1 uncultured Eubacterium sp.
TTATCCGTAGCCGGGAACTCGCAGCCGAAGAAAAGGCTGTCGATATAAAACGGCTGACCGAGAACCGCCCATGTATCGGGAATCTGGGCATTGTCGATAATATCAACCCCGAGGTGCGACCGGGAATTGATAATTCCGATATTATCAAGATAAACGAAGTCGATTGTTTTGTCTTCGTCAATCTGGTCAAGAGTGAGCTGCTTACAGATTGTATTCCCGTCCTCATGAACCCAGTATTCAAGAGTAACCTTTAAACCGAGAGTCTCTTTAAATTCAAAGCGAAGTTTATTATTCTCGTCGCTTGAACCAACTACGGTAAGCCCCTTGGCGGAAAAGTCGCTGCCGTCGGTAAAGCGGACTACGAACTCGCAGCCGTTGCCGTCGGGAACGAAGCTCATACCCGAATACTTATTAAGCACCTGAGAGGCATAAAAGCTTCCGTTGGTTATTTTGAATTCTCTTTTAATTCTGTTACTTTCAAGCTTAAACATAACGTCTCCTATATCTCACTTTTAATTTCTTCAAGCGCTCTTGCAAGCTGGTCGGGGCAGGAGGTTCCTTTATAGTTACAGTCAATCCCCTTTAACAGCCCGACTACCTCGTCGATTTTACGTCCCTTGACGAGCGCGGCAACGCCCTGCGTATTTCCGCTGCACCCGCCGATAAACTGAACGGAGTTCACGGTTTCGCTAACCTCGTCAACGTCAACGATTATCTTTCTTGCGCAAATTCCGTATGTTCCGAATTCGTACTGCATAAGCCGTCCTCTTTATACTTCCATAAAATTTACCATTATATATTATACAGAATATATTACAAAATTGCAACAAAAAATTACAAAATTTTAACGGAGCGGTTCCCCCCCCCGTTAAAACGCTCTGTTTTTTAAAAGCCCGAACGGCTTACTGATGATAAAATACTAACGTAAATACTGTACGGTCGCCGCCGCCGATTCCTGTGTTTTTAGCAACAGTTGTCGTCATTTCGGCAAGTACCCAGCCCTGCTGAGCCCATTTGTTGAGTTCGTCGTCAAGTGCCGAAAGGTTCTTTGCGTCATGACCGATGAATTTCTCTTTCAGTACTACCTGAGTTGATTTATAAAGCATATTTATCTCCTTTCTTCCGCCGCAGCGGTTAAATTATTTTTATAGCAATTATGAATCAAAGAAGTGCTGACCGTCGTCGGTTACGAGGCGTTCGGTTTTCGGATACTCAAAGATTGCGCTGTTTTCGGCGTTTTCTTCAAGATAGGAAACGAACTCGGCGGCGTACCACTTCGCCATTTCAAGATTGTGCATAAGATAATTACCGCAGTTTACGGGCGCGGCGCCGGGCACCTCTGAATTATCCTCAACAGACTTAAAGGCACAAAGCAGCAAATCATAGATTTCCTTCGGGGCGCGGCTGCCTTTTAAGATAAGGTAAAAGCCCGTAAGACAGCCCATGGGTCCCCAGTAAATAACCTCGTCCTTCCACTCGGGGTCGTTACGAAGGTACGTTGCGATAATATGTTCAAGCGAATGCATAGCCGCAACGTCAATTGCAGGCTCGACATTCGGCTTTTTAAGTCTTATATCATAGGTCGTAACCGTATAGTCCCCGAGGAGGTCAACCCTGCTTGTAAAAATACCGGGAACAATTCGCGTATGGTCTACCGAAAAGCTCTGAATCAATTCCATTTTAGTTCTCCTTTTTACGTTATAAAACAATTATAACAAAATCTCGGCAATAATTCAATAATACAAAAAAGCACCGCTGAGCAGTGCTTTTTATTTCTCAATTAATGAGTTTTGATTTTCTTTACTTTGGACCACTTGGAATAATACTCTTTTTCTCCGTCGAGCTTTTGCGTGCGGATACGGACATAATAGGTCTTATTCGTCAGTTCATACATAATATACCTTGCAGGCTTTTTGCTTGAAACATAGAATATATCAGGTTTTTTGAACTTCTTACTCGTACTTACCTGAATTTCGTAACCGCTGACGCCGCTCACCTTTTTCCAGGTGCATTTTATATCGCCGTGCTTTTGCGAAAGCTTTTTAAGCGAGGTTCCTTTAAGCGTATCTTTTGCAACCTTTACGGGAACTTCGCAGGTAACGCCCTTATACGAAACGGTGATATAATAAGTTTTGCCCTTTTTCCAGTACTGCTCATACTGACCTGAATCTGCGGACAGCGACTTGCTCGGCGAAAGTTTCTCAAAATACATGCAGTTATAAAGCGTCTGGCCCGAATCGCTTACAAAGCCGTAATCGTAAAAGTCGTTATCAAAGGCCTTGTCTTTATACCTTACTCTTTTTGCTTTGAATACTTCCTCGCTGTCGTCGGAATATGTAACGATAAGCTTATTTCCCTTTTCAAAAATGTAGTCATGCTCCCTGAAGAAAAAGCGGGTCTTTTTCTTCTTATCCTTTGAATAAAAACCGTAAGTGATATAGTCGCTTTCTTTTTTAGTCGGGCTGACATAAGCGACGATAGGCTTTGCGGTTTCAAAAGAGATTGCTTTAACCTTCTTCGCCTTTGCAAACGAATCAATTCCCGTAATGCAGAAAATGCTTAACATCATTACAAGGGCTAAGAATAAACTGAGTGTTCTTTTCATTTAATGCCTCCTGAATATTAAAGGTACTGCCCCAAAGGAGCAGAAACAAAAATAATTATCCGAAATATCTGTCAAGTAAGCCTGACAATTGCCCCCGACTGCGATACTGCGAAAGGGCACACAGTTGCCCTCCGCCTCGCTGACACAACAGTCCACCGGACTGTTGTTCCCAAATTTTTGCGACCTGCGGTCTTAAAATTTGGAGCTCGGTAGCAAGACACTACGGAGCTCCAATAAGTTAGGCATTTATTTTATTAACCGAAATATCTTTCAAGTAAGCCTTTGAAAGCTTTGCCGTGTCTGTTATCGTCACGGAATTGTATTGATATTACAGTATTTTATAGCATTTAGCACATAAATAGCACAAGTAAATTATAATATTTGTTGGTTGTCGCAGTATTTGCATTTTACTGATTGTCCTTTTATTCCTGATATTTGGGCGCCACAACCTTGACAAGTCTTTGTAACGATTTCGTTTCGTTCAGGTTTTATGCCAAATGCGTTTTTAAACGTGTTAACCGTACCTGACATTTTACTTGCGAGTTTATCAACACCTTTAAAAGTATCTGGCGTTTCAAATAAAACCTCATTTCCTGTTAAAAGTTTGCTCGTTGCATTTATTAGTTTTTGAACAGGCTCTAATTCGTAAAATTCAAACGACATCGTCCTGTTTTTTAAGTATATCAATAAATTATCAAATTCGGCTTTATGAATTTTTATCTGTGGAACACCGTCATAAATTTTTATGCTATCTACTCTGAATTTCTCTATGGGAAATGTTTGCTTGCCATTAAACAACGACCATTTAGCATCCCTAGACCAAACAAGGTATTTGTTGGTTAACATAAGTTCGCCATTAATATATCTATGTCCCCCTTTATTATTCTTCTTCTCTTCCAAAGAAACATAAAACGGCTCTACAAGGACAACCTCATCATAATCAAGTTTTTGTTCGTCCATTTTATCAACTCCTTTTAAATATTATACCAAATAATAAAAATCATTTCAATAACTAATAGTATTTATCATTCTATCATTAGGGAGTGATAAAAATGAGCGAATTTTTAAACCCGAAAGACTTTGACGAAATAGACAACTTTATAAAAGCAATCGAAACAAAATACGAAGCCAAGAAGCGGAATAACTACGACGACGAGAGTCAGACCGTCACCCCTGACGGTCGCAACCAACACCACAACAATGTTGATGACAGATAACAGCACCTCCGACGGTGCTGTTTTTGTATATACCAAATTTCCCCAAAATTGAAAAGGTTTCCTTCATACTAACTTTACACAGATAAAAGTTAGTTTTATCGGTTGCCCTTAACCGAAAAGGGAAACCGCTTTGAGAGGCTTGCCAAAGTATATGAACATCAAAGCGGCACTTTAAGCGAAACAAGTATAAACTTTTGAGTATAGCCAAACTCACGCATTAGAGTTGGCTCGGCATGGCGGCAGCAGCCTATTGCCAAAGTGTCGAAAGGGGTTGAGTCGAGCCGCAAGACCTCTGCCTAAGTTGATTATATCAATATGGTTAAAAGTAGGGCTCGGGGGCGCACCTGTTTAGA
>CAJOER010000106.1 GCA_905233805.1 uncultured Eubacterium sp.
GTGGAGATATGTGGGGTTGAAGTATATCGAATCGCCCTCGTGGAGGATTATCTCCTGATCTTCGAATACTACAGCGACAGTTCCCTTGAGAACAAGGTTGAACTCCTGTCCCGAGTGGCTTACGAGCTTTGCGGGCTCGTCGGACGGTTCAAGTGTAACAAGAAGCGGCTGCATAATCTTATTTCCGTAACGGTAAGCCAAATCCTCAAAATGATAGTCGGGGTTACGGTTTACGTTCTTTCCGCCGCCTCTGCGGATAAGATGATAGGTATCAAGCCACGCGGTATTACCCGTAATAATCTCGGTAAAATCGACCTTGAATTTTGAGGCAATATCATAGATAAGGCTGATAGGAATATCCTTACCGTCCTTTTCATATCCCGCGTAAACCTCGGGGTCTACATTAAGCTCCTCAGCGAGTTGTTCGATTGTGTAGTCGCTGACTTCCCTGAGTTCTCTCAGGCGTGCGCCGAGTTCCTGATAGCTGTCCATTACGCCGTCTCCTTACATAGTTTTAATTATATATTTTGGTATTATATCACATTAAATTAAAAAATGCTATATATTTATTATTTTTCTTTATTATACTTTTACCGACGTGTTCCGTCAATATCGTTTTTATCTTCACTGCGGGGTAAAATAATATGTATTATTGACTTATTATGATTAATAATGTATTATATGCTATATACTACAGAGAGGGTATACTCTCCATAACAAACACAATATACAGTAATCAGGAGCTATAATGAACGATAACAAAGGATTTTTGGGACCCGAAGATTATGCGGAGCCGAGATGTCTTCTCTGCGACGAGCCTTACGGGGTTACGCCTGAGGTAAAAGCGGTGCCTCAGCAGAGAATTATTGAAAAAATGAACGACTATATGAGCCGCAGGGACTATGCGGGCGCCGAGCGCCACCTTCTCTACTGGCTTGAAGAGGCAAAACTCGGGCACGACAAGGGCGGCGAACTTATGATAAGAAACGAGCTTGTCGGCCATTTCAGAAAAACTTCGGAAAAAGAAAAGGCGTTTGAAAGCGCAAAAGAGGCGTTAAGACTTGTTGACGAACTTGATTTTGACGGCACGGTAAGCTCCGGCACGACTTATATTAACGTTGCAACCGCATATAACGCCTTCGGCGAAAATGAGAAATCAATAGAGCTTTTCAAAAAGGCGCTTAACGCCTATGAAAATAATAACACCTCGCCCGAGCTTCTCGGCGGACTTTATAATAATATGGCGCTGACATACGTTGCGCTCGGCGAATATCAAAACGCCTATCCCCTTTACGAAAAGGCGCTTAAGGTTATGGAAAAGGTTGAAGGCGGAGTCCTTGAACAGGCGATTACTTACCTTAATATTGCCGACGCGCTTGAGGCGGAAAACGGAATTGAAAAGGTTGAAAACAAAGTATTTGACCTCGTTGACAGGGCGTACGACTGCCTTAACGATAAAAATGTAAAGCGCGACGGCTACTACGCCTTCGTTTGCGAAAAATGCGCGCCGTCGTTTTCATACTACGGATACTTTGCGGCGGCAAAAGAACTTAATGAAAGAGCGGAGAGTATTTATGAAAGGGATTGAGCTTTCAAAAGCATTTTTTGAAGAATACGGAAAGCCTATGCTTGAAAACGAGTTTTCCGACCTGCTCCCGTATCTTTCGGCGGGGCTTTTCGGAAGCGGCTCGGAGTGCTTCGGCTTTGACGACGAAATATCGACCGACCACGACTTCGAACCGGGATTCTGCATTTTCCTTCCCGACGAGGAGACGGTGGACAGAAGAAGCGCCTTTCTTCTTGAAAGGGCTTACGCAAAGCTCCCGAAGGAGTTTATGGGATATAAAAGGAATATGCTCTCCCCCGTCGGCGGCGCACGCCACGGCGTAATAAGAACGGCTGAGTTCTTTTCCGACAAAATCGGCAGCGAAAACGGTGAGCTTGATTTAAGCGGCTGGCTCAGCGTTCCCGAACAGGCGCTCGCCGAGGCAACCAACGGAGAGGTGTTTTTCGATAACCTCGGCGAGGTTACAAAAATCCGCGCGGGGCTGAAATTCTACCCCGAAGATATCCGCAGGAAAAAGCTTGCGGGCAATCTTCTGCTTATGGCGCAGTCGGGGCAGTACAACTACAAGCGCTGCGTTGACAGAGGCGAAACCGCCGCCGCTCAGCTTGCGGTATTTGAGTTCGTGAGCAGCGCGATTTCAGTTATATTTTTACTTAATAATAATTATAAACCATATTATAAATGGAGTTTCAGGGCGCTCAGAGCGCTGCCGAAACTCTCGCTTGAAGCGGAGATAATGGAATATCTTCTAACAAGCGACAACGACGGCGACAATGCTGAGGAGAAATACTATTCAATCGAGGGTATAGCCGCCGACATTATTGACGAGCTCGCCGAGCAGGGGCTGACTCAGGCTATCTGCGGCGACCTTGAAAAACACGCCTATTCCGTCAATGACGGAATTGAAGACGCCGAAATAAGAAACCTGCATATTCTTGCGGCAATATAAGATAAGGAAAATAATATGAAGTTACACGGAATACAGAAAATGACGCTCCTCGACTTCCCAGGGGTAGTATCCTGCACAATATTTTTAGGCGGCTGCGATTTCCGCTGCCCGTTCTGCCATAACTTTGAGCTTATTGACGGAACGGCACAGCCGGTTATGGACGACAGCGAGCTTATCGAGTTTTTAAGAGGAAGGAAGGCGCTGCTTGACGGAGTTGCAATTACGGGCGGCGAGCCCTGCCTTCATAAAGACCTCCCCGAGCTTATTAAAATGATTCGTGCCGAGGGATATAAGGTAAAGCTCGATACCAACGGCTACCACCCCGAAATGCTTAAAGAAATCCTTGACGGGCATCTTGTTGAGTACGTCGCTATGGATATTAAAAACAGCGAGGAAAAATACGCCCTCACCTGCGGACTTGAAAGCATAGACCTTGATAAAATCAAAAAGAGTATTTCCCTTCTTATGAACGGCGACACGGACTACGAATTCAGAACGACGGTTATTAAGGAATTTCACGAGGAAAGCGACTTTGAAAAAATGGGAGAAATGATAAAGGGCGCAAAGCGCTATTTCCTCCAGCGTTTCACGGACAGGGACTCCGTACCCTATGGAAATCTCAGCGCGCCGTCATTTGACGAAATGAGAAAATATGCCGAAATTTCAAGGAAATACGTGCCCGAAACCGAGCTTCGCGGAGTTGAGTAGTAACACTACATATTGTATATAAAAAAATTTTTTAAGAAAAATTACGGAACATATTGACAAACACCCCTCTTATTGATATAATACATTTTGCACAGTCAAAAATGTAAAAACGACTAAGGAAAATATCAAAAAGAGGGGTATAACTATGTATCAGGTTATCAAGCGCGACGGCAGCGTTACCGATTTTAATATCAGCAAAATCAGCGCCGCTATCGCAAAGGCTTTCGAAGCCAAGGGAAAGCAGTCCCACCCGAGCGTAATTGAATTACTCGCGCTCCATGTTACATCCGATTTTGAAAGCAAAATCAAGGATGACAAAATCACAGTTGAAGCTATTCAGGACAGCGTTGAAAAAGTTCTCTCCGAATCAGGCTATGCCGACGTTGCAAAGGCATACATTCTCTACCGTAAGCAGAGAGAGAAAGTCCGTAATATCAATTCCGCTCTCTTAAACTATAAGGATATAGTTGACAATTATCTTAAAATCAACGACTGGCGCGTTAAGGAAAACGCAACCGTTACCTATTCGGTAGGCGGTCTTATCCTTTCAAACTCAGGCGCTATCACCGCTAACTACTGGCTCAGCGAAGTATATGACGACGAGGTAGCAAAGGCTCACCGTGACGCTGATATTCATCTTCACGACCTTTCAATGCTCACCGGTTACTGCGCAGGCTGGAGCTTAAAGCAGCTTATTCAGGAAGGACTCGGCGGCGTAACGGGTAAGATTACCTCCTCCCCCGCTAACCATCTTTCAACTCTCTGTAACCAGATGGTAAACTTCCTCGGCATTATGCAAAACGAATGGGCAGGCGCACAGGCATTCTCATCATTTGATACATATCTTGCTCCCTTCGTTAAGGTGGACAACCTTTCACAAAAAGAGGTTAAGCAGTGCATCCAGTCCTTCGTTTACGGCGTTAACACACCGAGCCG
>CAJOER010000107.1 GCA_905233805.1 uncultured Eubacterium sp.
AAAGGAAGGCGCGGTTAAATTCATATCCGGCGGCCCGATGATGGGCTTTGCTATGGGAAGCATCGACGTTCCCGTCGTAAAGACGAGTTCTGCAATCCTCGTTTTTGAAAAGGACGAGGTTGCCGAAGCGAAGGAGACGAACTGTATCCACTGCGGCCGCTGCGTAAAGGCCTGCCCGCAGTCGCTCGTACCCCAGCTTATGGGACAGGCGATGAAGAAGGAAGACGTTGCGGAGTTTGAAAAGCTCGGCGGTATGGAGTGTATCGAATGCGGCTCGTGCGCGTTTGTATGCCCCGCAAAAATTCCGCTTACTCAGATGTTCAAGCTCGGACGTATTAAAATCCGTGAAGAAAAAGCCAAGGCGGCTAAGAAATAAGGGGAGGGGAAAATATGTATAACGTATCAATCTCTCCTCACGTGAGAGATAAAAGCTCAACACAGAAAATAATGCGCGACGTGGCTATTGCGCTCGTGCCGACTCTCGCTTTCGGCGTATATAAGTTCGGCCTTAACGCGCTCATGCTTATTCTTGTCAGCGTGATAAGCAGTATTGCCTTTGAGGCGGGATATGAATATCTTGCCAAAAAGCCGATTACGGTATTTGATTTCAGCGCGCTCGTTACGGGTATGATTATCGCCGTAAACCTTCCGCCCACGGCTACGTGGTGGATGGCGGTGCTCGGCTCGGCGTTCGCGATTATCGTAGTTAAGATGTTCTTCGGCGGACTCGGCCAGAACTTTATGAACCCCGCGCTCGCGGGACGCTGTTTCCTCACAATTTCGTTTACGCAGAGGATGACGAACTTTGCGGTTGACGGACTGTCGGGAGCGACTCCGCTTCAGGCAATCAGGGACGGCGAAACCTTTGACCTTCTCACTCTTGCGATAGGTAACCACGGCGGCTGTATAGGCGAAATAAGCTCGATTGCGATTATTATCGGCGCCGTATATCTTCTTGCAAGGAAGGTAATATCTCCGAGAATTCCTTTTATCTATATAATTTCAACTATAGTAATCATAGCGATTATCCGCCTTATTCAGGGCGAGGGCTTTGATTTCAGCTATCTTTTAATGCAGGCGCTTTCGGGCGGACTTCTCGTCGGTGCGTTCTTCATGGCGACCGACTACGTTACAAGCCCGATTACGGCGAAGGGACAAGTTATTTACGCGCTTGTTCTCGGCCTCCTTACGGCGCTGTTCAGAACTCTCGGCTCAACGGCGGAGGGCGTATCGTATTCAATCATTATCGGCAATGTACTCGTTCCGCTTATTGAAAGAGTTACGGTTCCGCTCCCCTTCGGAACGGAGAGAAAAAAGATAAAGGAGGGCAAGAATAATGGCTAAGGCAAAATCAAACGCGGCTAAAAATATAATTGTCCTCTTCCTCATAGCGCTTGTATCGGTTTCAATCCTCGCGGTGCTCAATCAGGTTACGTTAGAGCCGATTGCCGCGGCGGAGGCCGAAGCGAGAGCAGAGGTTTACAGGGCGGTTTATCCCGACGCTGAGGATATTAAGGACGTTGAAGATTTTGACGGACTTCTCGGCGGCTTCACCCCTAGCGACACGGGCGTTAAGATTAACGCGGTGCTTGAAGCTTCAAAGGGCGGCGAAAAGACGGGATACGTCGTTGACGCGACCTCGCCCAACGGCTACGGCGGAGACGTTCAGATAGCGGTAGGAATTACGAACGAGGGCGAAATCACCGCCTTCAAGGTAATCTCCGCGAGCGAGACTCCCGGCCTCGGCGCAAAGTCAATGGACGACGAATACGCCTCGCAGTTTGGCGGACTTTCGGCGCTCACGCCGATAGGATTTTCAAAGACGGGCGCGAACCGCGACAATAACGAGATTGACGCAATAAGCGGCGCGACGATTACCACGACGGCGACTACGCAGGCGGTAAACGAGGCGATTAAGCTTTATAACGACGTACTGAAAGGAGAGTGAGATATATGAAGGGTATAACCGAAAGACTTTATAACGGTATTATCAAAGAGAACCCGACCTTCGTTCTTATGCTCGGAATGTGTCCCACCCTTGCGGTAACGACAAGCGCAAAGAACGGTCTCGGTATGGGCGCGGCGACTATGGTCGTACTCGTGCTTTCAAACTTTATAATTTCTCTTTTAAGAAAAATCATTCCCGACGCGGTGCGCGTTCCCGTATACATCACGGTTATCGCCTCTTTCGTTACGGTAATCGAAATGGTAATGCACGCTTACGTCAAGGATTTATACGACAGCCTCGGAATTTATATTCCGCTTATCGTAGTTAACTGTATTATTTTGGGAAGAGCGGAGTCTTACGCAAACAAGCACAACCCCTTCCTTTCAATCTTCGACGGTATCGGAATCGGCATCGGTTTTACAATAGGTCTTGTTGCAATAGGCATAGTAAGAGAGCTGCTCGGAAACGGAACGATATTCGACTTCAGAATTATGCCCGCTTCCTTCGAGCCGATTTCAATCTTCATCATGGCTCCCGGCGCGTTCTTCGTGCTCGCAATGCTCTGCGCGCTTCAGAACAAGCTCAAGCTCAAGGGCGCAAACCGTCACGTTAAGGAGGCGGGCGCCTGCGGCGGCGACTGCTCTACCTGCCCGATGAAGGAACTTGAGGAAAAGGAGGAAGAAAACGATGGCTAATACTCTGTTTCTTGTACTCATTTCAACAGCGCTTATAAACAACGTAGTTCTTTCTCAGTTCCTCGGAATATGTCCGTTCCTCGGAGTTTCAAAAAGCGTTAAGACCGCCGGCGGTATGGGCGGCGCGGTAGTATTCGTTATCACAATCGCATCTGCGGTTGCGGCGGTACTTTATAAATTCATACTCGTAAAATACAACCTTACATATCTTAAAACGATTGTATTTATTATGGTTATCGCGTTCCTCGTTCAGCTCGTTGAGCTGTTCCTCAAGAAGTTCGTTCCTCCCCTTTACAGGGCGCTGGGCGTATATCTTCCGCTTATCACGACAAACTGCGCGGTGCTCGGCGTTGCGCTTACGAACGTACAGAAGGAATACGATATTCTTACAAGCATTATTTCCGGTTTCGGAACGGCGGTCGGCTTCTGCGTTGCTATCGTAATTATGGCGGGCATCAGGGAAAAGACCGAGAAAAACAACTTCCCGAAGGCGTTTAAGGGAACCCCCGCGGTTCTTCTTACGGCTTGTCTTATGTCAATCGCCTTCTACGGTTTCGGCGTATTACCGAAGTAAGGAGGGGATAGGATGAACACTACTGAAATTATTACCGCCATAGCGGTTCTTGCAATAGTTGCGCTTATTATCGGAATTATCCTCTCAATCGCCGAAAAGGTATTCAAGGTTGAGGTTGACGAAAAGGAAGTTGCAGTAAGAGAAGAGCTTCCCGGCTCCAACTGCGGCGGCTGCGGATACGCAGGCTGCGACGCGCTCGCGGCGGCTATCGCAAAGGGCGAGGCGCCCGTTACGGGATGCCCCGTAGGCGGACAGCCCGTAGCCGAAAAGATTGCGGCTATTATGGGACAGGAAGTCGGCGAGATGGAAAAGATGGTCGCTTACGTAAAGTGCGACGGCTTTTGCGACAACCGTAAGACGGATTATAACTATTACGGAATCGACACCTGCGTTTACGCATCGAAGATGCCCGGCTCAAGCCCTTACGCGTGTAAGTACGGCTGCCTCGGCTTCGGCTCCTGCGTAAAGGTCTGCGACCACAAGGCGATAAGAATTATCGACAAGAAGGCCGTAGTTGACGAGAGTCTCTGTGTTGCCTGCGGAAAATGCCTCAGGGTATGCCCGCACAATCTTATTGAGCTTATCCCTGCGTCGAGCAAGTTCAGGGTTCAGTGCTCCTCACAGGCGCGCGGCAAGGACGTAAAGAACGCCTGTACGGCGGGATGTATCGGCTGCTCGCTTTGTAAGAGAAACTGCCCGAACGACGCGATTATCTTTGAAAACAATATCGCAAAGATTGACTATTCAAAGTGTACGCAGTGCGGACTCTGCGCAGAAAAATGCCCGGTTAAGATTATTAAGACGTATTAATAACAAAGCAAAAAGGTACGCATTTTGCGTACCTTTTTTGTGTCGCGGTTGGAGTTCGTTTCGAGTCCTGATTGTATCAAAAAAACAGATACCCGAGTGGGTATCTGCTTTTTT
>CAJOER010000108.1 GCA_905233805.1 uncultured Eubacterium sp.
GAAGCGTTGACTTTGATTTTATTTCGGAATCACTGTTCCCCACTCTTTGCAAGCAGGGCTCCGCGCCGCTTAAGGTTGGTAAAATGGAATACGACGTTATTATCGTTCCGGGCTGTGAAACGCTGCGCAGTTCAACATATAAGCTGCTAAACGAATTCGCTGACGCGAACGGAAAACTGATTATTATGGGCGACTGCCCCTCGCTTTGCGACGCCGTCGTTTCAGACGAAGGACAAAAGCTTGCAAAGAAGGCAACGAACATTGATTATTCAAGGGGTTCCCTCCTGAACGCGCTTGAGGATAACAGAGTTCTGACGATAAGATACGCGGACGGCGCGCTCGCCGAAAACTTTATTTATCAGATGAGAAGCGACAACTCCTGCCGCTGGCTCTTTATTGCCAACGCCTATGAGCCGGGCAATAAAGACGTTGACGAGGGAAAGGACACGCAGATTATCATAAACGGCGAGTTTTCGGCCGAAAAATACGACACCCAAAGCGGAGAAATCTGCTCCGTTCCCGTTGAATACAGGAACAATAAAACGATTATCCGTGAAAGGATTTACGCCTACGACTCTCTGCTCTTAAAACTCACAGAGGGCAAAAGCGGCGCTCCCGCAACGGAAAACGGCAGCGCCCCCGAACTTGAAGAAATTGCAGAAAACCTCTTTGATTACGAGCTTTCCGAGCCGAACGTTCTGCTTCTTGATATGGCGGAATACAAGCTCGACATTGATAAGAACTTCGCACCGCGCGAGGAACTTCTCCGCCTTGATAACATCTGCCGAAGAAGACTCGGCCTGCCCGAAAACGGCGGCGAGATTGTTCAGCCGTATATCACGGGCAAGGTTCCGTCAGAGCATACGCTCACGCTGAGATTTACCTTTGAAAGCGAGATAAGCTGTAACGGAGCAAAGCTCGCGCTTGAGGACGCAGACAAGGCGAAAATAGTCCTCAACGGTGAAAACGTAACGGCTGCTACTGACGGCTGGTTTACCGATATGGCTATTGAAACCGTACCGCTCCCCGAAATCGTTAAGGGCAAAAACGTGCTTGAAGTAACAATCCCCATCGGACCTTCAACCTATACGGAGGATATGTTTATTCTCGGCGCCTTCGGCGTTAAAGCTCTCGGAAAGGAAGCGAAAATCGTTCCGCTTCCTGAAAAGGTTGCCTTTTCAGACATAACAAAGCAGGGCTTCCCCTTCTACGGCGGAAGTATAAAATACAAGTTCAAGGCAATCAGCAAAAACGGACAACTGAGCATCCGCACTTCATATTACAGAGGCGCTCTCATCGGCGTTTTCGTTGATAAAAAGCGCTGCGGCAGCATAATTTACCCGCCTTACGAGCTGAAAGTTGACGGCCTTGCCGACGGCGAGCACGAGGTTGAACTCGAGCTGTTTACGAACAGAGCGAACTGCTTCGGTCCCGTACACAACTGCGTTGAAAACTACTGGTGGCTCGGGCCTGACTCATGGCGCACGGAGGGTAACGAGTGGAGCTACGAATATATGCTTAAACCTATGGGTATTCTCTCGTCCCCGCGCATAGGATAAGCCGTATATAATCGTTGACAGAAAACTGCCCTAATACTATAATAAATTTAACACAAAATCGTCTTAATGTGAAAGGAGTAAAAATTTATGAAAACTGTAGTAAAGAACTTTACAAACCTTGTAATTCTTCTGTCGGTAATTGCAATAATCCTCGGTGTTGCGTTTTTAGTAGAACCCGGAATATCGCTTATTACGGTCGGAATTATGGTAGGCGCTTATATGATTCTTCAGGGCGTTGTGCTTGTTATCCTTGATATCAAGGCGTGGAGGCTGTTCATCCCGTTTGAAGGTATGTTAAAGGGAATTCTTTCAATCCTTCTCGGTGTGCTGCTTATTAACAATCCCGAAAGTATCGCAACCTATATCGGAATAGCGCTCGGCATTTATTTCATTGTTTACGGCTTCAGCGGAGTCAAACTTGCGGTTTCGCTTCGTTTTACGGGCACGCACTGGATTGCTATGCTGATTATAAGCATCGTATATATTATCTTCGGCTGCTTCACTCTCTATTCTCCGATATTCTCAGCATTCTCGCTGACAGTTACTATCGGCGCAGTTTTAATTGTTTATTCAATCGCAAATATCGTTTATATGTTCATTATCAAGAGAAATGCAAAAGCAGTTGAAACTCTTATCGCCGAAAAGAAAAACTTACCCGGCATTACAAAAAACGAAGTTGAAGAAGCTGAAGAAGCTTAAAAGAATATAACAAAAAAGGCACGGTGCTCCGTGCCTTTTTATATTCCTTTAAGCGTCTATATCGGGTACAATCTGTAAGTCGTATTCGGGATAGAGGCACTGTATTTCCTCATAAAGCTCTTTTATTGCCTCGCTGCTGTCAACGTCAAAGCTTAAAACTACGTCAAAACGCATAGCTTTACTTTCCTCATCGACGTAAAAGCCGTGTACCTGAATCGCCCATTCGTGCTCTAAAACGGTCTCCTGAACCTTGTTGCGGATATGCGCCGCCTCGTTATCGGAGGTGTTGAAGGAATAAACGCCGACGCCCGTAAGGATAACGCCCGTTTTATGATAGACATTGGTCTGAATTCTTCTTGTCAGCTTATCGACCTCGTCAACCGTCATAGTGTCGGGAAGCTCAACGTGAACGCTCGCGTAGTTCTTGTTAGGGCCGTAGTTATACATAATCAAATCGTACGCGCCGCGCACGGCAGGCTCTTCGCAGATAAGCTTCTTTATCTTTTTAATGTCTTCCCTGTCGCTTCGCTTGCCGAGAATATCGTTTAGCGTTTCAATCATCATTTCAACGCCCGCCTTGATAATGATAGCGGCGATGATTACGCCGACGTATGCCTCAAGCGAAACGCCCCATACAAGATAGATAATTGCGGAAGCGAGCACGGAGGCGGAGAGTATTGCGTCAAACAGCGCGTCCGAACCCGAGGCGACGAGCGCGCCCGAATTATGCTTTTTGCCCTGTTTTTTAACGTACCGACCGAGCACGAGTTTAACTACTATCGCAACGGCAACGATGATGAGCGAAACGATGCTGTAATCCGCCTTTTCGGGGTGGATTATTTTCTTTACCGATTCAACGAGCGAGGTAATTCCCGCGTATAAAACGATACCCGCAACGAGCATTGAACTTAAATATTCAATTCTGCCGTAGCCGAGCGGGTGCTTTTTATTCGGCTTCTTTGCGCCGAGTTTTGCGCCGATAATCGTAATTACCGACGAGAGCGCGTCGGAAAGATTGTTTACCGCGTCAAGTATGATTGCAATAGAATTTGAAACAAGTCCTACCGCCGCCTTGAACGCGACTAAAACTATATTCGTTACAATTCCGACAACGCTCGTTTTTACAATCGCTTTTTCACGTTTTGCCGAAAGAGCTTCCACATGGTTTTCAGCCATGGTTTTTCTCCCTGTGTTTTTTATTTAACCGTGACTTTTATTTTTTTATAAACGCCGTTCTGGGCGTAAACGTAAACGTAGCACGTTCCCTTTTTCTTTGCCTTGATAACGCCTTTTGAAGTCACCCCGGCAATTTTAGTATCTGAACATTCATATCTTATCTTGCGGTGAACGGAAACCTTTTGGTTTTTAGCTTTCACGCCCTTTGCTTTGAGCTTGAAGCTCTTGCCCTTTTTAAGCGTTACCTTGTCCTTCTTCGCCGCAGTTTTTACGGATTTGAAGTTGCTCTTTTTGTTATTGCCCTTCGTTGCAATATGAAGCGTGTTTGAAGCGCCGATAAGCTTATTGTCCGAATTATAGGCAACGACCAGGAATTTATAGTAAGTTCCCTTTTTAAGGCCTTTATAGGTAAATGACGATTTTGATACCGCCTTAATCTTTTTATACTTATTAGCGCTGCCGCATTTTGCCCCGTATATTACAAATTTCGCCGCGCCCGCCGGCTTTTTCCATTTGAGCGTTGTGCTGCTTTTTGTAATCTTCTTCTGCCTTGCAAAGAGGAATCTGAATTTTGTTCCCGGAGGGTCGTTATCGTTGGGTAAGCTTGTGACGGTTTCGTCTCCTCGCCGGAGCTGTTGTTTCCGCCGTTGTTATCGCCTTCGCTTCCGCCCTCATTTCCGCCGCCGCTTTCATTCTGGGTAAACTTTGCAACGAGGGTTCTCGACGCACTTACCGCAAAAGAGTAGGAGGCGGTGGAGCTGACCTTTGTGCCGTTTTCATACCAGCCGTCAAACGAGTAGCCCGTGTTTGCCGTCGCCGTTACCGTGCAGGTATTTCCGGGTATGAAGGAACCGCCGCCCGATACCGTACCGCCCGCCGTCGGGCTTGCCGAAACGTTGATTTTATAAATCGGCGAAGACTGACTGAACTGAGCCATAAGGGTTCTCGACCCGGTTGCGGTAAACGTATAAGAAGCGTTGGTGCTTACGGGTGTAATCGAGCTGCCTTCATACCAGCCGTCAAACCTGTAGCCGAGAGACGGAGTAGCGGTTACGGTACAGCTTGAACCGCTGAACACCGTCTGGGAAGCGCTTACGCTGCCGCCGCTGTTCATGGTCGAGGTGGTTATTCTGTATGCATTTTTAAAAGTAGGTATAGTGTAACTGTCGCTGCAGAAATTCTTGAGTAATATAAGCGGACGTATTCCGCCCGTATCGTCACGCGTTGCGTGCTGAGATGAGATACTTCCGTCGTTTCTTACGCCGAGGATATGGGTTGAATTTGCAGTTGCGTCAAGGAGCATCCAGTGATTTTTTATATCAGTCGTGGTATCGAGTCCCTGAATTTTAGCGTAATCGGTAGGCGTTCCTATTCTGTTAACGTTAGCGCTGCGGTCTGTATTATAAGGCGCGTAAATTGAAAGGTATTCCTCGTGCAAAAGCGTTACGGGCATTTTACAGGTACCCATATCAACGCACTGATAAGATGTTGAGTCAGAACGGTTACTTGCATTCCAGCTGTCCATCTTGCCTTTTTGCGTAGAATCGAACGCGGTATTATAAAACGGACCGTTAAGAAAATCTGCTACGCTTGAAAGCAGAAAATGGTTCGAGTCATAGTATTCGCCGTTATACTGTTTAAAGCTCTTTGAGCAGCCGTCGGTACCCGTAAAGGTTGATTCAATAAACGGTTGCGCGTCGATAGTTTTTTCGCTGAGAAGAACGAAAAGCTGGTCGGCATTTCCGAAATCAGGACCTACAAAATAAACAATCCACGTCAGCGGTTCGAATTTAAAGAAATATACCTCGCCGCTTGTATAGCCGTTATTGTACTGCGAATTAGAGCGATACTGCGGGAATTTTACCGCACGGTAAGAAGCACCTTTATACGAAAAATCGGAGTAAGCCATGCCGATATCGCCGAAGTCGGTTGTATCCTTCGGCTGGGTTCCCGTCTTGCTCGCGTAGCCGTAGCTTATCCACTTGCCCGAAAAGTCAATAGCGCGAAGCTCCGATAAAAGAGCAGCGTCCTTGACCTCGCTCTGCGGGTATGTGCCGAATTTTATTCTCTCCCCTGCAATGGGGTCGGCATAGGCGTTAAAGCTCAGCCCTGCGAGCACGCTGAAAAGCATAACGATTGATAAAATAATTGATAAAGCTTTTTTCATAATCTCTACCTCTTTGGGCATTAAGGTTTATACTGCTTTATTAAAGCCCGATAAATTCGTCATATGAGGTTGTGCCGTTTAGCATAGCGCCGGCGACTACCTCCGAATCGGGAAGGTCGGCTTTTATATGCGATACGGCTTTATCAAGACTGCTGCCGCCCGAGGTGGCGAACACAACTATTTTTTTACCGCTGAAATCGTATGCCGGAAGAAAGCTTTTGATAATCAGCGGAGCGGTGTAATACCAAATCGGGAACGCTAAATAAACCGTGTCATATTCCGCGATATTTGCATCGGTATCTGCAAGGGCGGGCTTAGTCTTTTTAAGCCACTCCTTATTGCATCTTGAAAGCGGATTGGTCCACTTTATGTCCGCAGCCGAGTACGGCGTTTCGGGCTTAATCTCATAGAGGTCCGCGCCTGCCGCTTCGGCGAGTTCCTTTGCCTTTCCCGCGGTCACACCGCTTGCTGAAAAGTACGCTACTAATATCTTACTCATAATATCTCCTTCAATTAATTTGTTTATTAGCTTTCCGCCTCTTCGCTGACGGTTTCAACCTCAAATCCCTTTTTGATAAGGAAGATAAGCGGAACGAAAACGAAAATCGCAATAATAGCAGCATAAAGGAAGATACTGCTTGAAGGAACCAGCGTTTCAACGCCGTATTCGTTCATATATTTTACATTTGAAGTACGGGAAGCAATATCGCCGAGCTTCGGTCCTACAACCATGGGGATAAGAACAACGAATATCATCCTTATACCCTGGAAAAGGCCTGCCTTGCCCTCGGGGATAAAGTCCTTAATTGCGGCATTGAGCTGAATAGTTGAAATAACATAGCCTAAAACCGCGGGCAAAACGCCTATAAGAATTATTATAATATTTGTTGAGCTTGAAAGGATGAAAAGTCCAAGCGGCATAAGAACCGCGCACGGCACAAGACAGTAAGCCTTGTTTTTTGCGCCGAGCTTCAAAAGAATTACGATACCCGCAACAAGCGCAATAACAATTATTACCGCCGTAATGATTACGGGAGTCGTTAAAAACTTATCTCCGCCGTTTTCGGGAATAATTACATACTGTAAATACACAAGAAGATAGGGGAAGAAAACCTGGTAAGCAACGGTTGAAAAACCGATTGCAAGAAGCGCAAGATAAAGGCGTATGTTCTCTTTAATTACGGACACTCTGAACCCGTAGAACAAATCCGCCCAGTAGCTTGAAGAGTCGTCTTTTCGTGTCCTGTTTAACGGCTCTTTAATAAGGAAGAGTCCCGCGACACCGCAAAGCGTTACGAAAACGCCGAGACCGATAAAGAAAGTCTGGTAAGAAACCTTACCTGCCTGTGCAAAGCTGCCTACGCCCATTACCGCGCCTGCGGAAACAAAGCCTACAACCGTGAGCACCGTTTCAAGAATAGGTCTTATTTTAGGCGTTGTTACATCGGTTACCCACGCGTTAAACGCGGCGTCGTTACTCGTCGAGCCCATAAAGGTCATAACAATATCCATAATTATTACAACCCAAACGGTTGAGGTGAGTATTTTTGCGTCGTCGGAAAGGTGGAAAAGACCGGCTACATTTTCCTTTGTAATTAAGCCGAACATACCGGTAACAATACCCCAGAAAATATAACCTACGGAGATAAACAGTTTTCTGTTTTTAAGCTTATCGCTGAGAGTACCCATAACAAAGGTTGTGAGTACCGCCGCAATTGCGGAATACGCAACCATACGGCTGATTGCCGTTGTGGGGGCCATTGCGCCCGCCTGCGCCGTCTGACTTGTGCCCGCATAAACGGAGTTGTAAAGGAAGGTGTTGAAATACATATTTTCAACGTTCCATGCAACGCCGCCCATAAAGCTGAACAGGCATATTGTAAACCAGTTGCGTTTAGAAAGATTTTCTTTAGCCATAATACTGTCTCCCTTTTTATTCTTCAAATATTTCGCGATTTATCCATAAACCGAGGGCGGGGTTGGGGATAAAATATATCTCCTCACCGTCAACCTCGTTATAACCGTATTCAAGCTT
>CAJOER010000109.1 GCA_905233805.1 uncultured Eubacterium sp.
ATTTGAAGCGCTTATTAAAACTATCGCAAAGAATATCGGAATTTACCTTCTTGAGCTTGCTATAGCCATGGCTCTTACGCCCTTCGTCTTTGCGTTTATGTACGGCAAGAAGGAAAAACTGAATAAAAAAGCTAAGGCGCAGGGAAAGATAAAAAGGATTTTCGTCCCCTCGGGAAGCGTCGCCTTCCTCTCGGTAATTTCGTTTACCTACGTCGTATATCTCGCCTCCCAGCTTGCATATTTCTTCTCGGCATTCAAAGGACTTCTGCCCGAGGGCTATACAAGAAGCGCGAGCGCGTTTGCAAGGCGCGGCTTTTACGAGGTTTTCGTGATATGCGCAATTAACGTAATTCTGATTTCCGCCGTCAGTATGCTGACAAAAAGAAAAGAGGGGAAGCTTTCCCTCCCCGTTAAGCTCCTTTCGCTTTTCATCTCTCTTTTCTCGGTGCTTCTTATAATAACGGCAATTCAGAAAATGAAGCTCAACATCACGACCTACGGCTTTACTATGAACCGCCTTCTCGTATTTACCTTTATGCTTATGATGCTCGTGGTAATCGCGTTTTTCATTGTTCATATCTTCGCGCCGAAGGTACCTTATATGCAGAGTATAATTATAATCTGCTCGGTAATGTTCGTAGCGCTTTCGTTTATGGATATTGACGCCTTTACCTTTGAGCATAACTATAAGGCGTATCAAAGCGGCAGCATTAAGAATATTGAGCTTTACGGCATATCAAATCTTTCGCCCGAGTTCACTTACTTTACTAAGCTTGCAAAGTCAGACGATAAGGAACTGTCTCACAAAGCGGTTGCTTATATGCTCCAGCAGAATCAATACTACGACGAAGCAAAGCAGTTCAAGATTAAAGACGGCAAAATAGTACGCAAAAAGCGTGATATACGCGCATATAACATAGCGATTGAAAATGAAACGAAATGCCTGAACGAATATTACAAGGGACTTTCCGACGAAGAGAAAAAGGCGTTTGAAAGCACTATGAAGCAGCTTAAAAACGGAAGCTATTCTTCAACCGAGGACGTCGTCTATACCGACGGCGGGGAATATAAATACAACCCGAAAACGGGACTGTACGATATAAAAGTCGAATATGATTATTAATAAAAAACTGCAAGGTATTGCCTTGCAGTTTTTTACGGCTTGCACGCGCCGCAGGGGACGTAGCCGCCGTTTATAAGTTCGGAGCGTTTGCCCCTGAAAGTCTTTTTATTGTTTTCGCTTATGCTGTTTACCGACTCGCACGATGGCTTGTGGAACTTCATATTGTTTGTGTTTACTATGTATGTTTCGCTCTTCTCGTTCGGGTCGGAATCTTTAAGTCTGTTTTTACCCGTGGCGTAATCAATTTCAACCCCGGGCTGAACGTTGTAGCAGTAGACGTTAAAGCAGATGTCCTGCCCTCCGTCCTCGATTGAAATTGCCTCCATATGAACGCCTCTTGCAACGAGTTCCTTATCATTGAATATAGGTGTTACGCGGTAAAGCACGTGGTTATCGGTTGCTCTTACGTAGTTTCCGACCTCCTCCTCAAACGGGAGCATAGCCGTTGCGTTAAGGTAACGCGTGCCCGTAATAAGATTGTTTCGGTTTGCGCTTTCTCCGGTGAGCTGATATGCAATAAGATGACAGCGGTTATATAAATTCTCTCCGTCAATAAAACTGTATTTCGTCGTCTGCCAGCCCGTCGGCTTGATTGCGCTTATTGAATCCCTTTCGCCCGTGGGCATAAGGTCGGTTCCTATGCAGGCAATACAGCTTTTACACCTTCCGAGTTTATCGAGCTTCGAATACTTTTCGTATGACTTTGAGGAATAATCCTTTTGTGTAAACTCCGGCTCGTTGCCGTTGATTACAACGTAAGGCTTTCCCGAATACTCGGGTATCTCCGCCAAATCAAGAGAGTATGATACGGCGTAGGTTGTCTGTTCTTTTTTTATCGGCTTTTTTGTGTTCTTACCCGCAAGCCTTCCGCCCGCGAGGAAAAGCGCAACAGCAAGAAGAACGGACGCCGCCTCTATTAAGTGTTTTCTCGCTTTTTTACTGTCCATTTTTAACTCCGAATATCTTTATAATCCTATAATAGCATATTGTTATTATGAGTGCAATTTAATTTTTCGGTTTTCTATATCAAAAATAAGCACGGCGCAGCCTATTATCATTACCGTACTGAGAGTAAGCCCTCCCGAGGAAAAGGTGTGAACGGGGGAAGTGATGTTGCTGAAAACGGCATCGCTTTCGGGAAATATTAAAGAATACAGTTTATAGTACAGAAATGAAAGAACCGAGCAGGCAAATCGCCCGACAAGGAAATCGAAATAATTCACCTTCATTTTTTTCAGTATTCCGAAAAGCTGAATATGTACGCACAGTCCGCCGAACGATAAAAAGAAAACGGCGTATTCGGGCGGGAGTAGTCTTTCCGAGCAGACTCCGTTAGTTATTTCAAGAACGGGCGTAATGTATTCGGGTGGGTTTGCTATGCCTGAAACAACCGAAAAAAGAACAATATACGCGCACATAAGCGCAAGCGATTTTACCGTGTTTTCAACCGAAAGGCAAAACGCGTCGCTGAGGGCGGGGAAGGAGAGGTTTTTGGAAACTGCGTTTTCACTTTCGGTAAAGCGCGTAAGAAATGCAAGGGTAAGCGATGAGAGCACGCAAAATGCGTAAAATACAGCTCCCGTTTTTATACTGCCGTAAGTTACCGAGCCGACGGCGGTAATAATAAAAGCGCACCCTCCGCAAAAATTAAATTTCATAATTCTTTTTGCAAGGCGGGAGTTGATAACGCCTCTCTCGTAAAGTGAAAGAGTAAGCAGCGCGCCCGAAGGATATCCTCCGATAAGCCCGAGGATAACGGCGCTTGCACATTCCTTCGGCAGATTGAAAACTTTTTTGAATATTCCGCCGAAGATTAATTCAAACGCCCGTGAAAGGCGTGAGTTTACGACAGTGTTACATATAATCAGAACAGGGAGAAGGGAGGGTATTATTACTTCCTCGCACAGTTCTGTTCCTTCCTTGGCGCCCTGTCTTGCATCGGCTGAAAAGACGGTGACAACTCCTATTAAACTGCACAGAAGAAAACAAAGCGCCGCGTCGCTCAATACTTTTTTATTCACACAATCACCGGATAATTATATGCAAAAAAAGCAGAGGAAAAACCTCTGCTTTTACTTATTTAAGTAAATATTTTGCGTTTTCAATCAGCGTGTTGAGTTTGTCCTCGCCGCATTTCTTTTTTATCGCTTCGCATCCCGCCTCGTATTCGGGCGGTCTTGTCGTAAGATTATGAGCGTCCGAGCCTATGAAGTGTATTTTTCCTTCATTAAGGAACTTGTAAAGTCTTTTTCTTATACTTCTCGGTGCGTCGGCAAACGAACTGATATTTACCTGCGTAAGGCATCCCATTTCGATGTAATCGTCAAGTACGTATTTGCCCTCCATTAACGCCTTATAGCGTTCTATGTGAGCGAGAATAGGCTTAACCTTATAATCGCAGTAAATATTCATTATCCTGTCATAATCCGCGCTGCCGAAGGAGGCGGTGAAGGGATGTTCAAGAAGAATATATTTCGTATTGCCTATGCAAAGCCTTTCAATAGACTCGTTATTGAAAAGATAGTCGCTGATAAAAACCTCAGCCGCAGGGATAAGCTCGGGACTTCCCTCGGGCAGGGCTGCTTTCAGTTTAGCAAACGCCTTATCACGCCTTTCAAGAAAATCGTCAAGCGATATTTCGTTTGAATAATAATGCGGCGTTAAAACTATTTTTTTTGCGCCCTGTTCTTTCAGTCTTTCAATCATTTTAAGGCTGGTTTCAATATCCTGTGAGCCGTCGTCAACGGCGGGCAGAATATGGCAGTGCATCTCAGTTAAATTATCGATATACATAGCCTTCACCAACCTTTATAAAATGAATTATTTAGTTTCTTTCGTCGCTCTGTTTTGAAGGAGCGTTAGGAGAGGGACCGTAGCCGCCGTACTGGCCGTAACCGTAACCGTAGCCATAGCCGTAT